>NZ_JARAVO010000056.1:0-42092 GCF_033792805.1 Streptomyces sp. PA03-1a | reverse complement strand
GCCCCCACCCGGCGCTGACCCTCAAGTCCTTCCGTCCCGGGCTCCCCCGGGCCCGCACCGGGCACCGCTGTCCTTCCCGAGAATGAGAAAACGGCGCTCGTCACTGGCCGCGTTGGCAACGGCGGCAGCAGAACGGATGCCATCAGCGAGATTCAGATGCAGCAACCGTCGTGCAACGACGTGCCGACCCTGCCGTCCGATGCCGGAAGGTGTGCTGACTCTCCGGCCCTCCCTCAGTCTCCGTCAACAGCAACCGACCTTGAATTGGAGTTTCCGAATGCATGCTTCACCGTCCGCGCAGGGCACAGAACGCACCATCGACGACACCACCTGCCCGAATCTGCTGGGCGCGCTGGAGCTTGTCGGGCGACGTTGGACGGGAGGAATTCTGGCGGCCGCCGCACATGGTGCCCGCCGCCACGGAGAGTTCCGGACGATGGTCGGTGGTATCTCCGACCGCCTGCTGACCCAGCGTCTGAAGGAGTTGGCCGCCGAGGGGCTGATCGAGCGCACGGTGATGCCGACCACGCCCGTGCAGATCCGCTACAGCCTGACCCCGGATGGCCAAGCACTGCTGAACGCGCTCCAACCCCTGGTCCAGTGGATGGCCCGCCGCTCCGTCCCGGCGGGCACGGCGCAAACGCCCGCCCACCACCCCGGCTGACCGCAGGGCGGTAGCGGCACGTGCGCATTGCCGCCATGGAGCCGGGTGAGAACCCGGCGCCCCGTCCTGTCATCCGGATGTACGGGCCTTGACCCCGGATCCTGAACACGGGTTATGCGGCTTTGGCCAGCGTAGTTGATGCTGTTCGGAATGCTCGCTCGTAGGCGATCGGGCTGCGATGTCCGAGGCTGGCCGCTTCACGCCGTAGCGGCGCTGGTGGTCGGCAACGAACTGGAAGCGGTTCACCAGCGCGTCTCCCCGGCGAAATACTTGGCCGCCTTCCGCAGGATCTCACGCTCTTCTTCCAGCTCGCGGACCTTCTTGCGCAAAGCGGCTACACCTGGGCGTTCGCCACCCTCGCACTTGCCGCTCTCGCCGCCTCCGCGGTCTCCCTCCTGATTCCCCGCATCGGGCAGACCGACGACCATGCGTCCGGCGAGAGCCCCGCAGGGAGCGTCACCACCGGCGACGCGACCCCCGCATAGGCGCGCGAAGGCCGACCAGGGCGTCGGATCCAATCGGTCGCCAGCCGGCGAGGTGAACGTCGGGACTCACTGCGTGAGCGGCCCCCATGGGCGACGAGCGAGACAGGTTCGTCGTTCGTCGCCGTCGATCTTCGCCACGAACGATCGCTACAAATATTCCTCACATTTAAGGCAGAAAATTCGCTTATTTTTTTGACGCATCGTTCCACATAGGGTTCACTGGCTGACGTGGCCGGGTCGCGACCGACCGGTAGTGCGGCGCTTCCTCGGTGAGCGCCAAGTCGCTAACTCCCAGGCCCAGGACTCAACGAACGCCGCCCACGCACGGATGCGGCACCGAAAGGACACAACATGAGCAAGCAGGAATCCCGCACGCCTTCCGCATGGCGTTCACGTGTGGTCGGCGCCGCGGCCGTGGCCGCACTGCTGGCCGGCGGGGGCGCGGGCGCGGCGGCCTGGGCATCCCAGCCCGCGTCCGCCGCGCACCATCCGGCGCAGTCCGCTGCGGCGCACAACGCGGCCACGGTGCAGCGGCTCGCCGACATCGAGGACATCCGGCAGGTGAAGGCGCACTACTTCCGCTACCTCGACAGCAAGCAGTGGTCCAAGCTGGCCGCGCTCTTCACCGCCCACCCCACCATCGACGTGGGCGCGAAGTACAGCAGCGGCAAGGAGCTCGCCGAGAAGACAGCGGCGCTCCTGGGGGACGCCCCCACCGCCCACCAGGGCTTTCTGCCGGAGATCCAGGTTCACGGGGACCGCGCCACGGCAATCTGGGCGATGGAGGACTACGTGAGCTTCCCGGCCGGATCCAGCTACAAGAACGGCTTCCACGGCTACGGCGAGTACCGCGACACCTATCGGCGGATCCACGGCCACTGGTACATCTCCAGCACCGTGCTGTCCCGGTTCCGGGTGGATACCGTCCCCAACTGGACGCCGTCCACCGCGCCGAAGAAGTAACACTCACCACCCCCTCGGCCCGCACAGGGCCCGTCACCTCAGGAGTAACAACATGAGCACCATCGGCGTCGGCATCATCGGCGGCAGCCCGGGCGGCTGGGCCTCCATCAGCCACATCCCCGCCCTCAAGGCCCTGCCGGACTTCACACTGCGCGCCGTCAGCACCTCCCGCCGCGAGTCCGCAGAGGCGGCCGTGCGGGAATTCGGGGTGGAGGCGGCGTTCGACAACCACGCCACCCTGCTGGCCCACCCCGGGATCGACATCGTCGTGGTGGCGGTCAAGGTCCCCCACCACAGGGAGCTCATCACGGCCGCGATCGACGCCGGCAAGACCGTCTACAGCGAATGGCCGCTGGCCCTGAACCTGGCGGATGCCACCGAGCTCACCCAGCGTGCCGACGCCGCCGGGGTGCGCACCGCCATCGGCCTGCAGGGCCGCTACCACCCCGAACTGCGCTACGCGCGCGACCTGATCCAGAACGGCAGGATCGGCCGGGTCATCGGCACCTCCCTCGTCGCCTCCGGCATGGTCTGGAACGGGCAGACCACCAGGGCCCACACCTACTGGTACGACGAGACACAGGGCGCCACCCCCCTGTCCGGCGCCGCCTTGCACGCCATCGACGCACTCAATGTCACTCTCGGAGAATTCGACCACCTGTCGGCCAACCTCGTCCGCGGCCGCACGGAAGTGACCGTCACCGACGACGGCAACACCATCGTCCCGGTGACCGCCCCGGACCAGATCTCGGTCATCGGCACCCTCGAGAACGGCGCCGCGGCCTCGGTCTTCTACCGCGGCGGCGTCTCACGTGGAGACAACTTCCGCTGGGAGATCAACGGCACCGACGGCGACATCGTCCTGACCGCCCCCTGGGGCAACATCCAGGTCACCGACCTCACCCTCCAGGCCGGCTTCGGCGACGATGCCACCGTCTCCAAGCTCGAAGTCCCCGCCGAGTACTCCGCCGACATCCCCGAGGGCCTCGTCGGCCCCGCCCGGAACGTCGCCGCGCTCTACACCCACCTGGGACGCGACCTCCGCGAAGGCACCCACACAGCGCCCGACTTCACCTATGCCCACACACGCCACCAATTGATGAACACCATCAAGAACTCGTCCCGCCAGTAGAACGCGCAGACCCTCGGCTGACGTCGCGCGGGAGACCGTTTCCCTCCCCGCTCCGCGAGGCACCATGGCGCAAATCTTTAACGAACGCTCGATATAAGGTCGCTTCCGCCTCTCACCCCCATGAAACGGCGCGCGCGCCAAGCGTTCGGGCCGGGTTCGCCCGTGCTGGCGCCCATGCCTCTCGCCGGGCTGACGCACCCGGGCAGCAGTTCAACACGGGCTGCCAGGGCATGCGACAACCGGACGTCACCACGGAGGGGGCACTTGCCATCCACGGACGAAGAAGGTGTCGGCAGCGTTGCCGGCAATGCCGGCTTGACATCCCGCCCCGCCCGGTTGGGCCGCCCTTCGGGTCAAGGCGTCGGCGGGTCTCGTGCCGGCGCCGGGGCGGCGAAGCGGCACACCTGCTGTCTCCGCCGGCGGCGCCGCGTCTCGAGCAGCACACTCAATGACCACGACGGAGAAGACACGTATGCACAGCTCCACGTTCCACGGCGTGCCCGACGGGCCGGTCGAGGCCGGTCCCAGGTCCGAGTCGGTCGCAGCGGCGGCCGCGTTGCAGCCGCTGCTGCGGAAGCACGCCGGTCGCGGTGACCGGGACCGCGTCGTACCAGCCGAGATCGTCCATGCGCTGTCCGACGCCGGCGTCTTCCGGCTGCTGATACCGAGGCGATACGGCGGTCAGGAGGCGGACCTGCGCACCCTGACCGATGTCTCGGAGGCGCTCGGCGAAGCCGACGGCTCGGCGGCCTGGGTCGGGATGATCATCTCCGTGACGAACTGGCTGGCCTGCTTGTTTCCGGATGAGGCCCAGGAGGAGATCTTCGGAGCCGACCCTGATGCACGGGTGACCGGTGTGGCTGCGCCGACAGGCATCGGGGAGCGGGTGGCGGGCGGCTGGCGGGTCAGCGGCCGCTGGTCGTACAACTCTGGCGCGCCGTACGCAACCTGGGCGGCGGTCGGCGCACTCCTGCAGGACGAGGATGGTGCGGTCGCAGATCAGGCTCTGGTGCTGATTCCCGCCTCGGAACTGGTCATCGAGGACACCTGGCACACCGCCGGGATGCGGGGTACCGCCAGCAACACCCTCGTCGCGCAAGATGTGTTCGTTCCCGCGCACCGAATCCTTTCGGTCACGGAGGCGGCGGAGGGGGTCTACCCGCGCTCGTCCCGCGAGGAGGAGCTGTACGGCGCTTCGTTCGGCCCGATGCTGCTGCTGTGCCTGCTTGGTCCGTTGCTCGGGCTGGGCAAGTCGGCTCTGGACGTGGTGGTACGTGCTGCGGTGTCCAAACCGCTGTCGTTCACCGTTCACAACCGGCAGGCGGACTCGGTGGGGATCCAGATGCAGGTGGCCGAGGCCGCGCTGAAGATCGAGACAGCCAGGCTTCTGACCCACCGCGCGACCTCGCAGGTCGACCAGGCGGCCGCCGCCGGCCCACTGGACTATGCCGCGCGCGCCCACATCAGGGCCCGGGCGGGCTACGCGGCCCGCCAGATCCTCGAGGCCATCGGCATCCTGCTGGACGCGCACGGTGCCTCTGCCTTCGCCGAGACGAACACCCTGCAGCGCATCTGGCGTGATGCGAACACCGCAGCCCGCCACGCCGGCCTGATCCCTGTCGTCGGCCTGGAGGTCTATGGCAAGACACTGCTGAATGTGAACGAACGAGTGAGCCTCATGGTCTGACTCGGCAGCCGGATGGGGTCTGCGCCCTGTGGGGCGGGCGCCGCCCTATCCGCCTGCGGCAGGCCCTGCCCGGAAACGGGCCGTCCGACCCGTTCACACCTAAATCGCCGCAGATACGCGCGGCAAGGGGGGTGGTCCCCAAGTCGACGGAGTCCACCGTCCCAGACCCAACACATCGCAAACCAATGGAGAGCGCCATGACCGCATACGAGAGGCTGGCGGACGTCGAAGAGATCAAGAAGCTCAAGGCGCGGTACTGCCGTTTCGTCGACAAGCGAGGCCCCTCGGTGCTTGAGCGAGATGTCTGGCGTCTCAACCCTGCCGCCGGCGAGCCTCGTTGGTTACATATCCTTCCGCACTGGACCTGCCTCACGCACTGCTTGAGTGAGTCGCCATGCTGATCGTCACCCGGGAGGGTGACCGCCGCAGCAAGCTGCGGCCCTCCCAGCGAGCGCTCGTCGCGCTGGTGTATCTGCGCAGGCACGACTCCCTCGCCCAGATCGCGGCCGGCTTCCGGATCAACGTCGGTCGGCAGCGCCCACGCCTACGTCCGATCCATCATCGATCTCCTCTCCCGCCGATGCAAAGTACGTGCTGGTCGACGGCACACTCGCCGAGTGCGACCGCATCGGCGACGGTCGCGCCGACCACTCCGGCGAACTCCGCCAACTCATCACCGATCCCCAGGGCGAGATCCTGTGGATCTCTCCGGCCCTCCCCGGCCGGACTCACGACCTGACCGCGGCCCGCACTCACCGCATCGTGACCACCTGCGTCCGGCTCGGCACTCCGCCGTGGCCGATCTCGCCTGCATCGGCGCCGGCGGCACCTTCGCCACGCCTACCAGACGTCCGCCCCGCAAGGAGCTCACCGCCTCAGGATGCACACGACTTGGGTCCCAGCCCGGCCTTGCAGGAGGCCCTCACACAGCTGCGGGAACAAAGCCGCATCGAGGTAAGGAAAAATTCAACCCGCACGCAGCGTCCTCGGACCGTGTATCAACTGTGGCCGCACCCTTATCCGCACCGGCCCAGCAAGACCACGATCCACAGCTGGAGTGCTACGCCAATGCGCGTAATTCGACACTCGACTTGAGCGGAATGCCCAAGCTCAGACGTATGCGGGTTGACCGTCCGGGAACCCGGCCGCGTCTCGGCGGGAACGGGAACACCAGAAGTGTTGATGGTGCGCGGCCTGGACGCGCCGCTTCGCGCCAGGTACGCCGCGAGTCGCCTCTCATGACGCCGGCTGGCGACCTACGTCCGTCCGGTAACGGCTCTCCGGGGTGCCGGCGCCATCTGCATACGGCGCGGTGACTCCACGGCGAACCGTCGAAGACCTCGCTGAGTGAGCCCGCGTCCAGGCTCCGGCCGTCTGTCGTGCCGCCGCGCATGCCCGCCACTGCCCCGCACAAGCGCGGCGGGTGCCATGGAGCGAACCCTGGCACCCGCCGCGATCAGCCGGATTGGCACGTGCCGCCGGCCTCGGCGATCATGCGGTGCCGTGGTGCAGATACGCGCGGTCCACCGTCTGGCGGACGCTGTTGCCCGCCGCGTCGGTCGCGGTCACGCGCAGGGTGACATAGGCGTCGCCGCGCACCCGAAGGGGCCGCTCGACCGTGGCGCTGAACACACTGCCCTTGCGGGTGGTGACGGCCTTGGTCCAGGTCCGCCCGTCGTCATAGGAGGCCTCGGCCTTCAGTGACACCCCGCGCGGTGCTGCCATGCCGTCCTGCATCCGGACGGTCAGCTCGATGGTGTGCCTGCGCTGGGGCCCCAGCGCGTTGAAGGCGTCGGCCCGGACGTCGTAGTCGACCTGGAGCAGTGGCAGCAGGGCGTCGGCGTCGGCCGCCGCCGAGCGGAACGACCACGACGTGCGGGTGCCGGTGCCGAAGCGCCAGTTGTCCGCCGTACGGGTGGTGGCCAGGTCCAGCCGGTACGCGGCGTCACCCGCGGGCACCTCGAAGTTGCCCCACGCGCCGCGTTCGGAGGAGGCGATCCGCTGCCCGTTCCGGTACAGCTCCGCGACGGCCGTGTCGCCGATGGTGTCGAAGCCCCCGGTCTGCGCGAAGGACCAGTGGACGGTGTCGGAGGAGTCGTTGAACTCCGGCACGTACACCGCGAGGGTGTTGCCGGTGCGCACCGACGGCAGGTGCCCGCCGCGCGGGATCGAGGGGCGGACCACCGCGCCGTACCAGCGCTCGGTGGCCTGCTGACCGGGCCGGTAAGTGTGCGCGTCGTCGCGCATGCCGCCCTGCAGTGGGGAGCCCAGGTCGTCGACGGGGCCGTACGCCACGGCGTGCTGCCACTGGGTGTCCCCGGCCGTCACGTACTCCACGCGGTCCCGGCCCACCGGGACGAAGCGGCTCCACTGGTTCCAGGCGGTGTCCTGGTACGGACGCCATCCAAAGCGCTGCTCGGTCGCCCAGGCCGAGGCCCCGGTACGGGTGTACGTGGCGCGGACCCGCGCACTGTCATGCTCCGACACCTCGAACACCGGGTGCTCGGGGACGGCGCTCTTGGCGATCACGAGGTCGTACATGTAAGGGCTGACCACCGTGCCGGACAGCGTCACCGTCGTGGTGTCCTTCGCCATGCGCTTCAGCAGCGCCGTCCCCTCCGTCCAGGAGGCCCGCACGTACGGCAGGGCCAGCCGGTCGCCGATGGGCCGCCAGTCCGCCGTAGGGTTCAGGCTCTCGGCCCACACCACCAGCAACGCCTTGGCTCCCGCGTCCGCCGCAGCTCGCGCCAGGAGGTACGTGTCATAGCCGCCGGAGTTGTCGTCCTGCACGACGGCCAGCTTGCCGCGCACGCCGCGGAAGGCGGGGGCCTGCGCCGTGCCGGCGTACACGGCGGTCAGCCGCGCGCCCTGGTCACCGAGGGGCGGGGAGTACGGCTCGTAGACGGGGGTGAGCCCCAGCGACCGGCCGGAAACCTCCGCTTCCACCTGCGGGGCGGCCAGTTGCGCCCGCAGGGTGAACTCGAAGGCGCCGTCGGTGACCGGGGCGGTGGGCGAGGTGAGGTACCGGTCGCCGGGCCAGACGATGAGGCCCGCCGTCCGGCTGTGGCCGTCGATCTCTCGGTAGTACGTGGGGCTGATGATGCCGTACCGCTTGGCCGGGCGCGGTGTGCGGAAGCTGACCTCGGTGGCCTTGACGGCGCTCAGCGTCACCGTCGTGTCCTTGCCGACCTTCACCTCCGGGACGACGACGTCGCCGTACTCGGCGACACCGTTCTCTGCGGCGTCGTAGAAGTCGTAGCTGAGCTGGTAGGTGCCCTCCTCGACAAGGGCGACGCCGGTCTCGCGGTCGGTGTAGTCCACGACCCCGTCGGCACCCCAGATGGTCGGGGCCGCGCCGGGCACGATACGGCCGGTCCGGTCGCGATAGACCACGGTCAGCAGGTGCCGCGGGGCGTGCACCACCAGGGAGACGGTGGTGTGGCCGACCACGGTGCCGTCGGCGGCCCGCGCCGTGAGGTATCCGTAGTACTTGCCGCGGACGGCGCGCGCCGCGTCGGTGCGCAGCGGGACCTCGGCCGTGGCGCCGGGGGCCACCTGCACGGTGCCGGAGCCGACGGCGACCACGCCGTCGGGGAGCGCACGTCCGGAGGTCGTGGCCAGGCTGACGCCCAGCGTCAACGAGATCGGGCGGTCACCGGTGTTGGAGTAGCGGACGGTGGCCGCCTGCCGCGACCGCCCTGTGTCGTCGGCCTGCAGCGACGGCAGGGTGACGGTGCCGGTGGCGGTGACCGGGCCGGTCGCCGCGGCGAGGTCGATCCGGCCGCCGCCCTGCTCGGTCACACCGGTACCGGGCACTGTATGCGAGGTGCTGATCAGAGCGTCCTTGAGCTGTTGTGCGGACCAGCCCGGGTGCTGCTGGGCCAGCAGCGCTGCGGCACCGGCCACATGCGGCGTGGCCATCGAGGTGCCGTCCAGTGCCACGTAGTAAGCGTCGACCGGCGTGCCCAGGGTGGTGCCGGCCGCGCGGGCGGCGACGATGCCGACTCCCGGGGCGGTCACGTCGGGCTTGGCCGCGCCGTCGCCGTCGCGGGGGCCGCGGCTGGAAAAGGAGGCGAGGGAGTCGTCGCGGTCGACGGCGCCGACGGTCAGCGCGGCATCGGCGGCGCCGGGCGAGCCGACGCTGGACGGGGACGGGCCCGCGTTGCCGGCGGCGACGACGAAGAGCGTGTCGGTGGACGCGGTCAGCGCGTTGAGCGCCAGGCTCATCGGGTCGGTGCCGTCGGTTTCCATGTCCGCACCGAGGCTCATGTTGACGACCTTGACGTCCTCGCCGGCCGCCCACTCCATGCCGTCGATGACGCCCGACTCGGAGCCGTAGCCGTTGTCGTCGAGGACCTTGCCGATCAGCAGGTCGGCCTTGGGCGCCACGCCGCGGCGGGTGCCGGAGGACGCGGCACCGGTACCGGCGACGGTGGAGGCGACGTGGGTCCCGTGACCGAAGTGGTCCTCGGTGTTGGCGCTCCCGGAGAAGTCCTTCGCCCCCGCGATGCGGTCGGCGAGGTCGGGGTGCTCGGAGTCGACGCCGGTGTCCAGTACGGCGACCTTGACGCCCTGGCCCTCGTAGCCGGCCTTCCAGGCCGCGGGCGCGTTGATCTGCGCGGTGCTGCGGTCCAGTACCGCCTTGACCTTGCCGTCCAGCGCGATCCGCGGGGTGACCGCGGCACGGGCGGCGTCCGAGGTCCCGCCGGAGTTCAGCGTCTTCCAGAACGTGCCCAGGTCGCGGTCGGCGATCCGTACCGATCGGGCGCCGATGCTCTCCAGGCTGCGGGAGGGCGCCTTGTCCGAGTTGAGCGACACCAGGCGGTCGGCGGTGGCCGCCGCGGCCTTCGACGCCTGCGCGGTGGCCCTCGCCCCGGCGCGGGACGGCTCCGGCAGGGAGGAGACGATCAGCGGCAGTGCGGAGGTGTGGGTGACGTCGTAGCCGTCGGCGATCAGGGCCGTCACGTCGAACAGCCGGCGGTCCAGGGTGCCGGCGGCGACCAGTGTCTCGGCGTCGAACGGCATGACCGTCAGCGCCGCCTTGTCGTCCCCCTCCAGTGTCTTGAACGGCATGTGCTCGCGCCCGGGGGCGGGCTGTACGGAAGCAGTGCGCCGTCCTCCGGGCAGCGTCGTCACGGTCACCCGGTCACCGGTCACCAGACGCACGGTCGCGGAGTGGGGCTTCGGCACGGCGGCGGGGCGGGCAGCGGTCCCGGAGGCATCCGTCCCTGACGCGGCGGCGGCCTGCACACCTCCGGTGGCCACCATCAATCCCGCCGATATTGCCGCCGTTAGGCGGGTCCAAACCATCAGAGAAACACCTTTCGTCGGTGGTCCCTCGAGCGGATGTGCTGGTCGAGGGGAATGCGGATACAGCGACGTCGCCGGTTGAGGACGGCGGCGTTCGGTGTGGATGCTGATGTTCAGTCGGGGCACGTCGTGCTCCGCCTGTTGTCGGGACCATGTGTCGCTTGTGGCCGGCGGCGACGGCAGGCAGACGTGGGCCAGCACTGCGAGGGTGATGTGCCGATGCCGGCCGACGTGGCAACCGACCCGCTTGCCGCGGTTGTGTTGTCAGTTGTCGTGCCGGTCGGGCCGGACTTCGATGTGGTCGGGCTCGAGGTCGAGCAGGACTCGGTGGCTGATGTCGAGGGCGGTGGTGAAGTCCCGTGGGAGCTGGAGACGGCCGGCCCGGTCGACGGTGGCGTACTCGCGGGCGTGGGTGACGGTGTTGCCCTGGTCGTCGACGGTGGTGTGGCGCAGGACCTCGGAGGCGGTGCGACCGTCGCGGACGGCGACGGTGCGGTCGACGGCCTGGGCGACGGCCTGGTCGTGGGTGACGATGACCACGGTGGTGCCGAGTTCCTGGTTGGCGGTGCGGAAGGCGGCGAAGACCTGTTCGGCGTTGGCGGAGTCGAGTTGGCCGGTGGGTTCGTCGGCCAGGACCAGGGCGGGGTGGTTGGCCAGGGCGACGGCGATGGCCGTGCGTTGTTGTTCCCCACCGGACATCTGCTGGGGCCGGCGGTCGGCGCAGTGGGCGATACCGACCAGATCGAGCAGTTCGGCGGCGCGGGCCGCACGTTGTCTGCGGCCCTTGACGCCGCCGGCCAGGCGCATGGGCAGCACGACGTTCTGCAGGGCGGTGAGGTAGGGCAAGAGGTTGCGGGAGGTCTGCTGCCACACGAAGCCGACGACTTCGCGCTGGTAACGCAGGCGGCTGCCGCCATCCAGGTCGAGGAGGTCGAAGCCGGCGACGGAGGCGGCGCCGGCGGTGGGGGTGTCCAGTCCGGCCAGGATGTTCAACAAAGTTGACTTGCCGGAGCCAGACGCACCTACCAGGGCCATGAGCTCGCCGCGCGCGACGAGCAGGTCCAGGCCTTGCAGGGCTTGAACCTCGACGCCCTGGGCGGTGAAGATGCGAACCAGGCGGTCGCAGGCGATGAGAGCTTCCTGGCCGTAGGCGGGGCGTTCGCGGCGCTGGGTGGCGCGTCGTTCGAGCTCGGCCAGGGTCACCCCACCTTCCGCGGGAACGGGGGTGCCGGTGGTGGTCTCAATGGTGTCGTCGGTCACGCTCGGTCCCCGATCCGCAGTTCCGTTCCTTCGCCGCGTCGTCCGGTGGCCCAGGCCTGTACTGCCAGGACCGCGCAGGCCAGCGCGATGAGCGCGGCTGACGGCAGGAGCAGGGAGGCGAGGTCGGTGCGCAGTACCGCTGCCGAGACGTCGGTGGCGGGTGTGGTGGTGCTGAATGCCAGCGCCGTCAGGTCGACGCCCGGCCGTAGCAGCGGCACGGTCACGGCGCTGACCAGGACGCCGCCGACCGCTGCGAGCAGAACCTGCGGCAGCATCTCCAGGACCGCCAGACCCTGCCGCTGACGGCTGGTCATGCCCATGGTGCGCAGTCGGGCCAGCAGTGCCCGCCGCTGCGGCGCGTTGTGCAGCAACGACAACATCAACGCCAGCGCACTGAACCCGGCACCGGCCGCAACCGCCGCCAGATACACACTCCGTGCGCCGGACTGCAACGCCGTCGTCCGCCCGTACGCGGCCCGCTCCTGCGAACGCAAGGAGACCTGCATACCGGGCAGCGCCGCCTCGCGCGCCACGGTGCGCAGCGCCGTGCCGTCGAGGTCCGCACCGGACACGAAGAGCGCGTTGGGCTCCAGCAGTTGGGGCTGCGCGTCGGGGTGGGCCCGGCGCATGGCTGCCGCCGAGACGATCACGAAGTCCCCGCTCGTCGCGGCCGGCGAGACTTCCCTCGTCGCGACGAACCGCACCCGGGTCAGGCCGGCGGACGCCGGCACCTCGCCCGTCGACCCGCCGAATGCGCGAGCGAGACGGGGGGAGACGACCGCGGGCAGCGGTTCACGCCCGTCGTCGGCGGCCAGCGCCCCGGCCGGAAGGGTGGCGCCGAGGCCGGTTTCCGCGGCGAGGTGGGCGTACCGCTGCGGGTCGGCGACGATCAGGGCGTACGGCAGGCCGCTCGACGTGGCCGACAGTCCCCTCTCGATCCGCACGTCCAGGGTGTCGCGTACTCCGGGGACCCGGCGGATGCGAGCCTCCAGCCCCTTCGGGAGGGCGGCCGAAGATTCCAGCCGGGCGTCGGCGCCTACCGCTGTGACCGCGGCGTGGTCGCGCCCCTCCTCGACGCCGGCGAGGACAGCGCCCCCGAAGGAGGTCACGGTCAGAGCGGTGATCACCGCCAGCAGTGGCAGCGCCGCGGTCGCGGGAGTACGGCCGGCGCGTGCCACACCGATCAGCAGCACGGCGCCCTCGAGGCGTGCGGCGGGTCGGCCCAGGAGTCGTACGGGCAGCGGATACACGCGCAGCAGCACCAGCGCGGCCACCACTGCCACCAGTACCGGGGCCGCGGCCATGAGCACATCCGCCCCGCCGTCGGCGGTCCCCCTGCGGCGCAGCGCGATCACCGCGCCGGCCACGATGACGGCGATCGTCACTTCGCCCACGGTCCGGCGCCGCGAGGGACGCACCGCCACCAGGTCCTCCCGCTGCTCCGGACGGGGCCTGCCGGCCACGACCAGAGCGCGCAGGGGAAGGGCGAGAGACCCCACGACGGCGACAGTCGCGGCAAAGACCACGGACGGCGTGAAGCGCTCGACCGGGAACAGCGCCAGCGCGAGTCCCAGGCCGAGGGCCGCCGACGGCGCCGCTACCACCGTGCTCTCGCCGAACAGTCGGGCGGCCAGGCCCGGCAGGGCGATGCCCCGGGCGCGCAGCAGCGTCAGCTCCGCCCGGCGCCGGGCCACCTGGAGTCCGGCGGCGATCATGAGCACGACGGCGGCGACCGTGCCGATGCCCACCGCAGCGACCGTGATCAGCGGCTGGGCCGCGGCACGCTCGCGGAGGAAGGGCGTCAGCACGTCGGCGAGCCCGTCCTCCTCGACGGTCAGGCCGTGCTGCCGGGCGAGCAGTTGCAGTCGGGTGGCGTCCGGGCCGGCGTTGAGCGCGGCGATCCGGTCGCGGACGGCAGGAGCGTCGCGCGCGGTGAGGGTGTCGATGTCGGCCGGATGATGCCAGTACGCCTGCGCGCCGTCACGGAGACCGAGCAGCGCAGCCGCGGCATTCGGGTCGATGAGCGCGGTGAAATGCCAGTGGAACGTCGGATCGGGCTGACTGGGGAGCGCGATCACGCTCGGCGCGCGCAGGTCCGGCTGGGATCTCCAGTAGGTTGCCGAGGGCGACCGCGGTGTGAGGATTCCGGTGATGCGTACCGTGGCCTCCCCGCTCGGGCCGGGTATGTGCAGGAGCCTGCCCGCGGCCAGATTCATGACCTTGGCGGTGCGGTCTGTGACGGCTGCCTCGATGACGCCGTTGTCGTTGCCGCCGGGGCGGGGCAGCCGCCCGCTCACGACCCGGATGCGGGCGGCGAGGTCCTGCTGGGCGACCAGCGTGATCTCCGGGGCGAGGCTCTTGGTGATGCGGGGCAGCCCGGGGTCGGTGACCGGGTTGGCGCGCGCGCTGCGCACACCGTAGATGGTCTGGCCCTTGTCCAGCGCCAGCGGTGGC
Organism: Streptomyces sp. PA03-1a; assembly: GCF_033792805.1. Lineage (NCBI taxonomy): Bacteria > Bacillati > Actinomycetota > Actinomycetes > Kitasatosporales > Streptomycetaceae > Streptomyces > Streptomyces sp. PA03-1a. The sequence continues at coordinate 28,137 of NZ_JARAVO010000056.1, read as the reverse complement.
CGGACGACCTGCTGGAACGCTTCCTCGGCCGCGGCCAGCGCGTCGGGGGTCAACAGCGCCTCGGCGTTGTACGGATAGGCCATCCGCGACACGTCCAGCGACATGCTGACGCTGCGGCCGACCACCGGTGCCCGTCGCAGCATGTCGCGCAGCGTGTCGTTCTCGTACCCGTCCACGACTCGGGGCAGCGCGGCTGCCAGGAACGCCGTCACCAGCACCAGCACGGCCAGAGCGACCGTCGCAACGGGGGCGGCCCGGAACCGGGCACGGATCCAGGACACATCGCCGTGACCGCGAGAAGTCCGCGACTGGGTCATGTCACTCACCTCCTTGACGGCGCAGCGCCTTAACGGGGTCCACCGACCGCAGCGCTGTCAACGCGACGACCAGCAGCGGCACCACGGCCACGATGACCAGCAGTCCGACGAACGAACCGGGCGGCAGCTCCACCCGCACCGCGGGCACTGGACTGTCCGCACCGGTGGTCAGCACGATCAGCGGCACGACCAGCCGGGTCAGCAAGCCACCCAGCACCGCCCCCACCGCCACCGCGACCAGCACCAACAGACCTTGCTCGGCGGCGACCACCCGGGACAGCGAACGCCGCGGGGCACCCAAAGCGGCCAGGATCGCCACTTCCTGCGCCCGCTCCCGCATCGCGCCGACTGCCGTGGCCGCGAACCCGAGCGCGGCCAGCAGCGACGCCGCCACCACTGCGGCGGGCAGAGCCGACAGGGGACCGGCGCCGAGCGGATCGCTCCGCAACTCGTCCCGCTGCTCGGCACGGACCAGGACGGAGGTGATGTCACCACGGGCCCGCAGGACGGACGCCACCTGCGGACCGGCATGCGGATCGGTGGCGATCCACCACTCACCGGGCTGCAACCCGCCCCGGTCCAGCCCCGCCAGCGCGCGGTTGACCGTCTGCAGGTCCAGCAGGACCGCACCGCCGTCGCTGTCGGGCGCCACGGCGCGGGTGGTGGGCAAGGCACGCAGCGTTCCCGCGACGCGGACGGTCAGTTTCACACCCCGCACGTCGACGTTCACTTTGTCGCCCACTCGGGCATCGACCGCACGCAGGAACGCGTCGGTGACCAGGGCGGGCACCTCGCTCCTGAACGGAGTACCGGCTCGCACGCTCACCATGGCACCGTGCGAGCCGCCCTGGACGTAGTTCTGGAAGGGCTCCGCCCCTGTGTCGTAACGGACGGTCAAGGGAGTACCGCTGTCGGAGCGTGGCGTTTCCACCCCCGAGTTGCGGTAGCCGTGCGCAGGGTCCTCCTCGAAATCCGGGGCTTCGATCCGGGTGCGGGCACTCCAGGCCGTGCCGTTCGGCACGGACACGGCCTCCGGCACTCCGCCTGCGGTCACCGCGGTCAGCGTGGTGAGCGAGAGACGGCGGTGCTCGGCCCGGCGAGGCACCAGGTAATCGGCCTTGAGACCACTGAGCCGCAAAGGACCGGCCGGTCGGGCACCAGCTGCCCGGCCCGCCTCGGCCGCGAAGTCCGCCTCGAGCACATGTCGCCGACCGTCCGCGGGAACCTGTCCCAGAGCGAAGGTGTACGGCGCGCCGTAACGGTCGACGAAGGTCGCCGATATGCGGTCGGTGACGGTGCCGGCGACCGACCGGCCGTCGGCTCCCACGGCCTCAAGGCTCACGACGAACCGCAGCCGCGCCGCGCCCTGCGGCAGCACGAACCCGGCGTCGGGTCCGGAGGCCCCGTCGGGCCGCAGCGGCCGCACCAGGTCCGCGACCGGCCGGTCGGCGAGGTCGTCGCGCAGCTTCATCACCTCCGCTGCGGCCGTGCTGTCCATCACCAGCACGGTTGCCTCGCGGTCCCTGGGCAGCGGCGCCTCGCTGCGGTTGACCGGCATCACCGCGGTGATGCCGGGTACCTCGTCGTACACGCCGCCCTGCCCGAAGGGCGTGGTGGATGTTCCGGTCACACGGAGATCCGAGCCCACGGCGAAGTCTGCCTGGTCACTTTGAGAGCGCGTCCAGCTCGCGCTCTCCCCGACGGCGAAGATGCTGATCGACATGGCGAAGACCAGCAGCAGTGCGGGCGTGGTCCCGCGTCCGGGCCGCCGGGAGAGCTGCCAGCCCGTCAGCGCCGCCGCCAGCCCCCGGCCTCGTGCCGCGCGCCGCTCCCCCAGCCGGGCGACCAGCGGCAGCAGACGCAGGGTGAGCACTGCGCCCGCCAGCAGACACAGCGCCGGTGCGACCACGAGGACCGGATCGAGCCCGAGGGCTCCACCACTGTCGGCCGTGAGCACGCCCGATCCGCCGCCGCGGAGGGAGAGCTGCCAGAACGCCAGGCCCGCCACGACCACCAGGCCGATGTCCGCGCCTGCCCTCGCGGCGGCGGGGAGGGAATGCCGGCCGGTGGCCGCCGCCTGCTCCCCCGCGTACGTCCCCGGGCGTCGCAGCGACGGGGCCAGCACGATGAAGGCGCAGGCCAGCCCGGCGACCGTGGCCACCCGCCAGGCAGTCGAAGCGGAGGCCTCCAGCGACACCCCGGCGCGGGCGAGAGCCCCGTGTGCGGCCAGCAGGTGCGCCAACGGCTCAGCCAGCAGCGGCGCAAGCACGACTGCGGGCAGGGCCAGCAGTAGGGCCTCGGTCGCGGCGAGCCCGGTGACGCGGGCGCGGGAGCCGCCGCGGGCGCGCAGCCACGCAAGCTCCCCGGAGCGTTCGGCGGCCAGCAGCCCGGCGACCAGGAACAGCGCGAGGGCGGCCAGCAGTCCCAGCTGCAGGGCGCTGATCAGCAGGGTTGAGCGGTTGACCAACAGGGTGCCGTTCAGGTCCTCGAGCAGGTCGGGGAGGTCGCTCTCGGCGACGACGGTCCCGTCGGGTGACAGGCGGTCCAGGCTCCGCAGGGTCTGCTCGGCGGCCAGCCGCACGTCGTCCATGCGGCCGACGGTCATGGCCGAGAAGTCCCCGCCGGTCTGCCACTGCATTTCGGCCGCGGGAACGGCACCGGAAGAGAACGACCGCGGGTCGGTCAGCAGTGGCCCATAGGTGGTGAACGCCAGCGTCCGCACGCCGCGTCCGGCAAGCGGGTCCAGCCGCCAGTACAGGGCGGTGGCGTCGGTGGCTCGGTACGCGCCGGTCAGGCGCACGCGCAGCGACGGCCCGCCCAGCCGGTCGGCCAGCGTGATCATGTCTCCGGGCCGCAGCCGCAGAGCCGTAGCGACGGTCTCCGGCACCGCCACCGGAACCGCTTCTCCGGCGGGCGCCGGCCCGGGCAGGTCCCCCCGGGTGAGCGTCACCCGGGACGGGTCGAAGGTGGCCAGCAGCGTCAGGTCAGGGTCGTCCGTACGGGGCGAGCCCGCAGGACGCAGGCTCAGCGGGAGACCGTACGGGCCGGAGCGCGTCGTGGAGGCGACGCTCACCGGCAGTCCGTCGTAGGCGCCCGCCACGGCCTGGCGCACCGCGGCGTCCATCCGTGCCGGGTCCTGGCTCCCGACGCCGGACTTCACATCGATCAGCGTCCGGCCCGCCGACTGTTCCTGCAGTGCCCGACGCAGGCCCGCGTCGCCGATCGCGGCGCTGAACGTCGCGAGCGCCGCCACCGCGCAGGTCGTCAGCACAATGGACAACAGCGCCGCGCCCAGCAGCAGCCGATGGGCGCGCAGACGCAGCAACACCAAGCCCGTCACCGTGCCCCCGATCGGCAGAGGTGGTGCCGCGCAAGAACAGCTGACGCCGTGCGCGGGCACGAGATGCGCGAATCGCCGGGGCGCTGTTCGCTCAGGATGTGAATCCGAAACAAGCCCGGGCACCCGCCTGCGGCAGAGGTTGTCGACGCCACCCGGCGCAGGCCTGGTATCCCGGAGGGGGTGGCCGGCTCAGTGGCTCGCCCGGCCGTTGTGCGCCGCTCCCATCCCCGACCAGTCCTGTCGAGGCCGGGGCGACCGACAGCGGTCCAGCCTCCCCTACGGCGGGACCCCCTGGGACGCGGACACAGGGTTGGGTCGGGTAGGGCGCTGTGCAATGGGTCTTCTCCGCGACGTCGGGCTCCCGATCGGGGCCATCACCCCGTCACGCGTCCATGATGCGCGTAGCGGCCCACCTCACAAAGTGGCAGGTAAGTAGCTAATCTTTTATAAGTAGAATCGGGGAAGGCGGAGTTGACGACTGGGCGCGGGCGCTCCGGACATCTGACGACGGAGCGCGCGGAGCCGACTATGCGCCCGCCTCAGACGGAGTCGACGAGGGTGCCGTCGTTTAGTTCGATAACGCGGTCGGCGAGAGCGAGGAGTTCGGGGTCGTGAGTGGCAACGAGGGCGGTGACGCCCTCGCTGTGGACGACGGCGCGCAGAAGTTCCATGACGGTGCGGCCGGTGTCGGCGTCGAGCTGGCCGGTGGGTTCGTCGGCGACGATCAGGGCCGGGGTGCCCCGGCCCCGCGGTCCGTGCGGACCGCTGTAGGCGACGGTGTAGGTACCGTGGGCCAGTGTTGTGGGCAGGCCGACGGCGTAGGCGGTGCCGCCCTGTGGGGTGGGGTGGGCGTCGTCGACGCGCTTGCCGGTGGGGTCCAGGACGCGGATGGCGTCGCTGTTCAGGGCGATCATCTCGGAGAAGACCAGGACGACCCGGGTGGGTGGCCGGGCGGTCACCGCTCCGTGCACGGGCGTGCTGTGTGTCAGCGCGGCGTGCGCGCCGGCCGGAGCGGTGGTGCCCAACAGCAGGCCGATGGCAGCCAGGAGCACGAAGGCCCAGCTGCGCAGGCATGGAGCGGTGACCGTCATCGGTACTCCCCCAGCCTGGTCAGGCGCGGCTGCCGCACCGGCGCGTCGTACGCGGCGGTCAGCTGGCGCGGCAGACCTTCCGGCCAGCCGGCCGAGGCATACAAGGCGGCCGAGAAGTACTCCACGGCCGCCTCGGGGTCCCCGTCGCGAACGGCGCCGGCCAGCTGCGTGATACCGGCGTTGTGGCCGCGGATCTCCGCCAGCTGACCGGCCGCCCACTGGTCGTACTGCTGCCGGCATGTCCCCAACTGCTGCTGACGCTGGCTTCGTCCACCATGAGGGCGGCGTCCTACACGACCCGCTTGCGGGGTCTGGAGGGCGAGCTTCGGGCCGAGGTCTTCGCTATCGCGGTCGGCCGCCGACTTCGACACCCCGAACAGCGGAGCGAGTTGGCGCATGGTGAGGTTCGTTCGCCCGTGCGCAGCCACCAGCAGCACCCGGTCTTCCAACGCCAGCTGCCACGGCCGGCCCGTACCCGGGGCGTCGATGCCATCCCGCCGCAGCTGCGCCACCAACTTGCCGAAGACACCCGGGCTCAGCCCGCTGAACGTGCCTATCCAAGAAGGCTCCGACGCCGTGATCAACCCAGACACGACCAAGATCATCACATGCGACTGAATACCGAAGTGTGGGTGGCACTATGAGTTGCGGTGACCACGGCCTTCACCCTGCCTCGGCCCTCTGAACCCGGTGGACGGCTATCTGAGCCACGAACCGACCCCATCCCACGCGGCCTCCAGTTCGCGTGCGCACAGCGGGCCAAGTCGGGCCCGCACCACGCTGTGCGCGTCGAGCATCTCTTGCTTCCCGCCCATCTCGTCCAACTCGGCACCGATCTCCCGGGTCCGCCGGTCTTTCCCCCGCAGGGTCAGAAACCCCTGACCGCGGCCGATCGCACACAGCTCGTCCAGGAGCTGGCCGGTGCGGTCATCCTCGTCACCGACCGACGCCGCCTGCCGCAGCCGCGGTGTTGGCTCCGCACCCGGGCCGACTGCATCGACCACATGGCCCCCCGCCTTGCGCGCCTGAAGACGACGCCGGACGTGATCAGGGTAGGACTGTTCCCGAAGCGCACGCCGTCGACTCTCGCGTGCCACAACGAAGATGCACGCAAAGACCACCAACGCGACGGCCAGGACGAGAACCAGAACCGGGATCATGTCGCCTCCCCTCTTGGCGTTGCTTGGCTGATGCGACCGTCCGATGTCGTACCCCACAGCTCGTCGGCGACCCCTCCCGCCGCTGATCTGCGCTCAACTGGCCAAGTCGAGACATGGGCCGCCCACGGCGACCTCTGCCCGCAAGGATTCGCGGGCCAACCACCCGTCGGTCCGGGGCGACGACCACTTCGCCACGATGCGCAACGAACTCGGGCGGCACCGCACGGCCGTCCGTGCGAAATCTGGCCGGTCGGGCGCAGGAAGTCGCAGCGCTCAAGGCCGCCTGAGCACACCGTCCCCGACACCTTCTCGGTTGGCCCCATGGCGCGGGAAGCAGCCGTCGGATGCGGCGTTGCCGACGATCACGGCTTCGTCCCTAAGGGCACAGGAGCAGATCTAGGTCTGCAACGATGAGCCTATGGTCGCGGGAGCGTGAGCGGGACACGAGCAGGATCTGGGATCGGAGTACCGGCTGCGCTATCGCTACACGGGACTGCGACTGCTGCTCGAGCGAGGCGGCTGGTACTACGTCGTACCCATCGGTTGGGAACCCCGGACCGACCCGGTCTACGTACTCCGCGAGAGCGACAGCATATGGATCGGACTGATGCCAAGTGCCCTGCGGGCAAAGTGAAACCTAGTGTGAGGCGCCGTGCTGCCTTGGCGCACAGCATCACTGCGAGCCCAAGGCCCCGCACTCGCCGCGTGCATGCTCCGCTGAGGAGCGGTGCGCTGTTCTGGGACTGGGCAACGACGAGTAGCACCGCGGCTGACGCCGGCAACCGGCCCGCGGCACGGTGAGGATAGGCCCCTCCTGGGCCACCAGTCCTAGGAGCCTGTTGCGGCTGGTGACCACCCGCCGTGGCGCGGGAGATGCCCCATTTGGCGGCCACATGCGCGACTGGGCGTCCCACGCAGACACGCGCGACCAGCAGCCGCCTGCTGAACGGTCAGCCGGGCCATACGGTGAGACACGAAGACCTCCGTGTGCAGTCCTAGACAGCTCCACCACACCGGAGGTCTTCGACCCTGCATGGGGGTGGGACACCTGCGCCTCTGGGGGTTTGGATTCTAGAGAGCAAGGCCGCGAACGGGACGATCTGCCAAACATCCCGTTCGCGGCGCGCGATCTCTATTGATTCGAAGGGCGGCATCGCCCGATGCTGAAGTGCGGGGCCGCCTCCTTCGGTGCTGGATTGGGCGGCTGTGCCGGGCACCGACCGGTGCGCTGATCAGGACTGGAGGGACGGCAGCAAGATGCCCTGGCACCACTGGCGGAAATCGGTGGCGGTGGCGGAGGCGGGGTCGCAGGGTTCGGCATCGTAGATTCCGTTGTTCTGCGCGTTGACCATGTCGGCCATGTCCTGGGCCAGCGCCGGGCTCGCGCCGCGCTGCACCATGCGGGCCTGGAAGTCCGCGAGCGGGACCTGCTGATAGCGCACCGTGCGGCCCAAGGTCTCGGAGATGATCTCGGCCATGGCGGCGGGGGTCAGGCTGTCGGGGCTGACCAGTGGAACGCGGGCCTGTCCGCTCCAGGCGGTGTCCAGCAGGAGCGCTGCCGCCGTGGCAGCCACGTCCCGGGTGGCGACGGTCAACAGCGGCTGGTCCGCGGCGTTCGCCATGGAGAACACCCCCTGCTCTGTGATCGTCTGGGCCTGACGGAGCAGGTTCTCCATGAAGAACGGCAGTGCCAGGGCCCGGTACTGCACGCCGGTGCTCGCGATCAGCTCGTCCATGTCGAGCGCGGCCGACAGGAGTCCGGCTTCGTCCTGGTAGCCGTGGCCCAGGGAGGTGACGTGCACCATCCGTACGCCCCGGCTCGCGGCCTCCTGGGCTACTGCCCGAGCGAAGTCCAGGTAGTAGCGCCTGGCGGGGCCGGCGTCACGGAATCCGGCCGGGGGCACGAGCCAGAACAGCCGCTCAGCGCCTTCCAGTGCCTTCGCGATCGTGTCCGCGTCGGCGTGGGAGCCCGCCACCACCTCAACCTGCGTGCGCACGTGCTCCGGGAGGCGGGAGGGGTCGCGGACGATCACCCGGACCGGCTCACCGCTGTCCACAACGCGGTCCAGGACTTGCCGGCCGATGTCACCGGTCGGCGTAGTAATGGTGATCATGAATTGCCTCCATGCGTGGTGGTCGACGGCGCACCCAAGGGCGTCGGGCAGGTGCTCTCGAGTGAACCCGGAGCAACGCTGCAGGTGAAGGACCAACCTGGTCGCGATTGATACCCTGGGGATATGAATGATCTGGAGGTACGGCAGCTCCGGTACTTCGTCGCGGTCGCGGAGGAACTGCACTTCGGGCGCGCCGCCGCCCGGCTGGGCATGGCGCAGCCCCCGCTGTCCCGCACGATCCGGGACCTGGAACAGCAGCTCGGTGTGACGCTGTTCGAGCGGACCACCCGGCATGTGAAGCTCACTGTCGCCGGGGAGGTTCTGCTGCGCGACGCCAGAACCGCCCTGGAGGCGATCACCGCCGCCGCCCACCGTGCTCGGCACGCAGGCAGCACCTCGCCCCGGCTGCGCATCGCACTCAAGGCCGACATCGACGGTGGCCTGCTGCCACAGATCCTGGACGCCTACAGCACCGACCCCGCCGCCCTGCCCCCCGAACTGATCCTCGGAGGGTTCGGCGATCAGCCCAAGGCACTGCGCGATGGCCTGGCCGACGTGGCACTCGTGCTCTGCCCCATGGACGACCGCGGGCTGGACAGCGAGCCGCTGATCACCGAGCCAGTCCTGGTCGCCATGGCCGCCACCGACCCGCTGGCCGCCAGGACCCAGCTGTGCCTGGCGGACCTGGCCGGCCGGAAACTCCCCAGCGGTGCGCCAGCCGAGGCCGGCCGCGCCGAGCCGCGCCAGCCCGGGGCGACAAGGCCGGCCTCCAACTTGTCGGAGATCTTCAACCTCGTCGAAACGGGCAGCATCGTGTTCTTCGCACCTGCCTCGGTCGCCCAACGCAACCCGCGACCTGGGGTCGCCTACCGGCCGGTCAGCGACCTACCGAACTGCACACTGGCCATCGCGTGGCCCCAGGACGCCCGCTCCCCGGCCGTTGCCGCCCTCGTACGCGTCGCATGCACGATCGCAGCCACCCACCGCACACAAGCAGAGCCCCAGATGCAGAGCACGACCGCCTGAGGTCCACCGCCACTAAGAGGTCGTTTTGTCCCGTTGTTTTATCCCGTGATGCGGGCTTGGTGTGGTGATGTCGGGTCGCGCCAGGAGATGGTGCTCTCGCCGGTGAGGCGGCGGGCCATCAGGTCGGTCATGGCGAGGTGGATCATGGCTTCGGACCTGCCAGGGAGGGATTCGTAGTCGCGGGCCAGGCGGCGGTGGAGCATGAGCCAGCCGTACGTTCGCTCGACCGTCCAGCGTTTCGGGATGGGAGTGAATCCCCTGGCTCCGGGAGCACGTTGGACGATTTCGAGGTCGATTCCGAGGGTGGCGGCATGCTCGACGAAGTGCTTGCGGTAGCCGCCGTCGACCCAGACCTTGCGGATGGTGGGATGGGCCGCGGCCACCCGGTCGAGGAGAGTCTGACCTGCGGTGGAGTCCTGGACGCTGGCTGCGGTGACCAGGACCGCCAGCAGGAGACCGGGGGTGTCCGTGATGACGCTCCGCTTGCGGCCCAGCCCTTGCCTGCCGGCGACGCCATAGGGGCCGAGGCCCCGCGCCCCACCGCCATCTTCGCCTGCGCGGACGTCGTGCCATGGGTGTCCTCCACGCCGTCTGCGAAGCCGGACTCGAAGTCCCCGACGACATCTCCATCGCCGACTACGACAACACCACCTTCGCCACCCTCGGCCCCACCGCTTCCCCACCCAACTGACCCATCCCCCCGTCACCGTCATCTGCACCGGCCAGCGCGACGTGCTGGCTGCGCCATCCCATGATGGGGGTAACTCGCCCTCCGTCAGACTCGTCGGGCGTGGGAAGCGAGGCGATCGGCGAACGCGATGACGAGGTCGCGCAGTTCATGGGGGCGCTCGATGACGAACGGCCGGTCGAGGGTTGCGAGCACCCGAGGCAACCAGTCGAGCCGCTCCGCCCGTAGTTCGACGCGCAGCCAGCGCTCGGTCTCCGTGTCCTGGGCCGCCGCGGGCTCGGGGTGCTCCTCCAGGCTCGCGATGCCGGCGGGAAGGTGAGCACGGATCTGATCAACTGTCCCGTGGATCCGCAAGGTCACCTCATGCTGGTACTCGGCCGTGGCGAAGCCTGCCAACACGCGCTGCGCCGGATCGGGACCCACGGGCGCTTCGAAAGAGCCGGGCAGGGTGCGCACGTCTGCGATGCGGTCGAGCCGGAAGGTCCTGTCCTCGCCGATCCGGGCATCCACGCCCGTGACGTACCACCGGCCCGAATGGGCGACGATCCCGTGCGCGTGCAGCGTGCGTTCCCTGCGCCGTCCGTCGCGGTCGGCGTAGCGGATCGACAGCGGTCGGCGGTGGCGCACCGCGTCGGCGATGGCGAGCAGCACCGCAGCGTCCGGAGTCGCGAACTCGCCCGGCTGATCCGTGAAGGCGAGAGCCTCCAGGAGGGCGTCGAGCCGACGGGCGACGTGCCTGGGCAGCACCCGCCGGATCTTCGCCGATGCCGTCTCGTTCGCCGTGCGCTCCGTCGTGGTCAGCCCTGCGCGGCGCCCGGCGACCAGGCCGAGCAGTACGGCCAGCGCCTCGTCGTCGCTGAGCATGAGCGGAGGCAGGCGGTACCCGGGGGCGAGCCGGTACCCGCCGTAGCGGCCGCGCACCGATTCCACGGGCACGTTCAGGTCGATCAGCTGGTCCACGTATCGCCGCACAGTGCGCCCTTCGACGCCGAGCCGGTCGGCCAGTTCCGCCACCGTCCGGGTGCCGCCCGACTGCAGCAGCTCCAGGAGTGTCAGCACGCGGCCGGTAGGGCGAGACATGGTCACAGTCTATGGTCTATACAGGACCGATTCTGTCCACTATTTCTCCTAGCCTGCCGAGTGCACGCCCTTCAGCACAGCCAAGGAGATCCCGTGGATTTCGTCTCCATCCGCATCATCACCAGCGACGTGGCCCGCCTCGTCGAGTTCTACGAGCGAGCCACAGGGGCGCGGGCGACGTGGGCCACCGCGGACTTCGCCGAGCTCGAGACCGCGGGCGCCACTCTCGCGATCGCCGGCACCCGCACCGTCCCGATGTTCGCCCCCGGCTCTGCCCGACCGGCGGACAACCACAGCGTGATCACCGAGTTCCTCGTCGACGACGTGGACCGCGTTCACCAGAACCTGACCGACTTCGTCACCGACTTCGTCAGCGGGCCCACCACGATGCCCTGGGGCAACCGGTCACTGCTGTTCCGCGACCCCGACGGCAACCTCGTCAACTTCTTCACCCCCGTCACCCCAGCGGCCATCGAGAAGTTCGCACGTTGATGCCAGGCACAGCCGCTCACGCGCCGCTGAGCCCCGAAGGATGACTGCGCTCGTGCCTGCGGATTGACGCCGGACGTCCGATCGCACACCCACCCCGAGGCCTTCGCTGAGCCGGACCACAGCGGACCGTGGCATCAGGAGCCGGGCTGACCAGGGCTCGCGGCGATCTCAGCGGTCCATGCTTTTGTCCAGTTCTTCAAGGTGTTCGGGCCTCATGGTGATCGTCGCGGCCGCCGCCGAATTCCGCACGGTTTCCGGCCGGGTCGCCCCGGAGACCGCAATGAGGGACGGGGACCGGGCGAGCAGCCAGCGAGGGCGATCTGTGCGGTGGTGGCGTCATAGTGCGCCGCCAGCTCTTCGAGTACGCGAGCGCGCCGTGGACTTGAGGTGGCCATGCCTCGCAGTGGGGAGTAGGCGAGGAAAGCGAGCCTGGGCCCACGTCTCGCCCGAGGTAATGATCACGGTCGCCTAGCCAGTACGCAAGCCCCTGTCGGCACCGGCGTCAGACCGACGTCCAGCACGTACACCCGCATGTTGTCCATCGGGCCGGTGACCGGGCCGGCACGAGGAGTGCAGCGACCGCCCGTCCTCCGCCGCTTGTGTGTTCCGGGTCGGTGCCCGGCTCAGTCCCTGTCGGCGTTGCCCGGAAGCCGAGCACGGCTTCCGGGCATCGCGTTCGTGCCGTCATCAGTTGCTACGGGTCAGCCTGAGAGTCACCATCTGGAAGGGTCGCAGCAGGAGTTCTACGGCGCCGTCGACCAACTCCGGGCTAGCCACGCTGGGCAGCGGCCGCTCCAGCAGGTCGGTCGCGGTGACTTCGGCCGCCGTGAAGTCCGGCCGCAGCCGCGTGGTCGCCCTCCCGCCCCGCGACTCGTACACCCGCACAATCACATCGCCGCTCTCGTCGTCCGCGAGCTTGACCGCGCTCACGACCACCGCGTCGTTGTCCAGGACGACCAGAGGCTCGACCGCTGCTGTGCCCGGCACGCGGCGCTCGGGGAGGTTGATGCCGTAGCCCTCGGCGACCGCGTCGCCGATCGAGGCCCCGGGCACCAGGGCGTGCCGGAAGCGGTGCACCCCCTGGTCGGTCTCCGGGTCGGGGAAGCGCGGCGCGCGCAGCAGCGAGACCCGCACAGTGGTGGTGGTCCCGCCGTCCTCGTTACGCACGGTGCGCGTCACGTCGTGCCCGTAGGTGGAGTCGTTGACCAGGGCGACCCCCCAGCCCGGCTCCTCGACGTGGACGAAACGGTGGTTGCACGCCTCGAATTTGGCCGCGTCCCAGCTGGTGTTGGTGTGGGTGGACCGGAAGACGTGTCCGAACTGAGTCTCGGAGGCGTATCGCTCGGCGTGCACGTCCAGCGGGAAGGCGGCCTTGAGGAACTTCTCCGTCTCCTGCCAGTCCACCTCCGTGTCGATGTCGAGGCGCTTGGCGCCCGGAGCCAAGGACAGCAGCTGGGTGACCGAGGAGGAGCCGAAGCGGCGCACCACGCGTACCGACGCGGTGCCGTCGCCGGCCGGGGCCATCTCCTCCAGGTCGGTCAGGTCGGTGACGGTGTTGCGGTAGAACTCGTCGACGTCCCAGGCATCCCACTGGTTGGGGAAGTCGGGGTGGAGCTGCAGCAGGTTGGCCGCCGTTCCTGGGGCCACGGCCTCGCGACGTGCGCTGAGGTCGAACGCGGAGACGACCAGGCCGCGCCCGTCGATCTCCACCCGGAGCAGGCCGTTGTCGAGGACGAATCCGCCGCCGTCGCGGGGAAGCGGTGCCGTGGCCGCAGCCGGGGCCACGGGGGCGGCGGCGCCGGCGGGCACGCCGGCACGGGTGTGCGGCGCAGCGTTGAAGACCAGTTCGCCGCCCGTGGCCGGGCCCGCGAGGGCACGCTGCGCGGCGTCGATGATGCCGAGCAGTTCCTCGGCGACGGCGGCGTACGTGGCGCGGGCCTCGCGGTGTACCCAGGCGATCGACGAGCCGGGCAGGATGTCGTGGAACTGGTGCAGCAGCACCGTCTTCCAGAGCCGGTCCAGCTGCTCGTAGGGGTAGCTGAAGCCGGTCCGCACGGCGGCGGTGGCCGCCCACAGTTCGGCCTCGCGCAGCAGGTGTTCGCTGCGCCGGTTGCCCTGCTTGGTCTGGGCCTGGCTGGTCAGCGTGGCACGGTGCAGTTCGAGGTAGAGCTCGCCCACCCACACCGGCGGGTCGGGGTACTCGGTCTCGGCCTTGGTGAAGAACTCGCGGGGCGTCTCCCAGTGGACCGTCGCAGAGCCGTCGAGGTCGCGCATCCGGGCGGCCTTGGCGATCATCTCGCGGGTGGTGCCGCCGCCCCCGTCTCCCCAGCCGGTCGGCGCGAGGGAGTGCCGGGCCCTGCCCTTCTCCTTGAAGTTCCGCGCGGCGTGCGCGATCTCGCTGCCCTTCATCGAGCAGTTGTAGGTGTCGACGGGCGGGAAGTGGGTGAAGATCCGCGTGCCGTCGATTCCTTCCCAGGTGAAGGTGTGGTGCGGGAACTTGTTGATGGTGCTCCAGGAGATCTTCTGGGTGAGCAGCCACTTCGACCCGGCGGCCTTGATGATCTGAGGGAGGCCGGCGGCGAAGCCGAAGGTGTCGGGCAGCCACGCCTCCTCGTTCTCGATGCCGAATTCCTCGAGGAAGAAGCGCTTGCCGTGAACGAACTGGCGGGCCATCGCCTCGGAGCCGGGCATGTTGGTGTCGGACTCCACCCACATGCCACCCGCCGGCACGAAGCGTCCCTCCGCGACGGCCTTCTTGACCTTCGCGTACACCTCGGGGCGGTGCTCCTTGATCCACGCGTACTGCTGGGCCTGGGACATGGTGTAGATGAAGTCGCCCTCGTCCTCGAGCAGGGCGGTCATGTTGGACGTGGTACGGGCGACCTTCCGCACGGTCTCGCGCAGCGGCCACAGCCAGGCGGAGTCGATGTGCGCGTGCCCGACCGCGCTGATGCGGTGCGCGGTGGGCCGGGCGGGTACGGCGAGGACGCCGGCCAGCCGCTCGCGGGCGGCGGCCGCGGTGCTGTTGACGTCCTGCAGGTCGATGGCGTCCAGGGCGCGGCTGATGGCGCGCAGGATGTCGTGGCGGCGGTCGGAGTCCTCGGGGAGCTCTGCCATGAGCTCGCCGAGCACCTCCAGGTCCTGCACCAGCTCCCAGACGGTCTCGTCGAGAACGGCCAGGTCCATGCGGGTCAGGGTGTACTGGGGGTCGTTGCCCGCGGTGTCCTTGTCGCCGAGCTGGGTCGGCAGGAAGGGGTGGTAGTCGAGCAGGACCGGGTTGGAGGCAGCCTCGATGTGGAGCAGCACCTGCTCACCGCCGCTGGCGGGGGAGGCGATCCGGACCCACTGGTTGCGGGGGTTGAGACCCTTCACCGGGGTGCCGTCGGGCCGGTAGACCAGGCCCTCGCACTGGAACCCGGGCATGTTCTCGTCGAAGCCGAGGTCCAGGACCACCTCGACGGTCCGCCCGGCCCACGCCTCTGGCACGGTGCCTGAGACACGGAACCAGCTGGTGCCCCAGGGGGCGCCCCAGCGATCGCCGACGGCGATCGGCTCTGCGGGGGCGGTCAGGCCCTCGGCAACGGGTACCGGCTCTCCCGGGGCGGTCCACACGGCGACCTCGAGCGGTGTCGAGTCCGGGTAGAGGGCGGGACGGATGCGTTCGTCGAGGACGCGCTTGAGGCGGGCTTCGACCAGCTTGCGGTCGTCGTGCATTGGGATGGCTCCTGTGCGGGTGGTGCGGAAGGAGTGACGTCAGGTAGGAGTGCCGCGGGTCAGTGCACCTGGTCGGGCCGGACGACTTCGGTGATGCCGCGTGCGGCAAGGTGGGCGGCGTCGTCTGCGCGGGAGGCGAGCACGGCGGCGGGGCGGACACCGTCGGCGGTGAGTCGGACGAACGCCTCGTAGAACGCGCCTCCGGGCGCGCACACGGAGCGGTCGGGGGCCGCATCGTCGTCGCCGACGTTGACGGCGAGCGCGGTGGTCCGGGGGGCGGGCCGGCGCGGTTCGGCGCGGCGCTCCCCCACGATCCTCCGGATGGCCTCGCCGGCCGGCTTGACCTTGCCCTCGTTGGTCAGCAGGCCGAGGGAGTACTCGAGTTCGGGGAAGTCGGCGAGGTCTCGGGAGACATCGTGCGAGCACCACCAGGTGATGCCCCATACGTCTTCGCAGTCCAGGGCGTTCGCGACGGTGGCCTCGGTGAAGTCGGCGGCGTGTTCGGCGGGTATCAGGGGTGCGGGCGCGCCAACCTCCTGGAGCCAGACCGGGCGGTGCGGGTCGCCGGCCCATGCCTTGGACAGCTCGATGAGGTAGGCGGCGTGGTGTTCGGTGGCCGTTCCGGTGCGGCCGTGCCGCTGGGCCGTGCCGTTGAAGACCCATGAGTGCACTGCGGTCATCGCCCCCAGGTTCGCCGCGTGCGCGGGGGTGAAGGGGTGCCCGTCCAGGTACCAGGCGGCGTCGTAGGCGGCGTGCAGGTGCTGCCTGCCGGGGGCGGCGTCCTCGCACGCGGCGAGCACGGTCCGCAGCCAGGCGGCGGCCTGGGCCGGGGTGATCGGGTCGGGGTCCGGATGGGGCGGCCCGGAGAATTGGTTGATCTCGTTGCCGATGGTCATGCCGATGAAGTTGGGCAGGCTGTCCAGGGCGGCGGCCAGCGTGCTCAGGTAGGCGGTCTGGCCGGCGACGACGTCGGGGTCGGTGAAAATGTTGCGCCGGTGCCAGGTCTGGGTCCAGGAGGGCAGGAAGTCGAAGCTGGACAGGTGCCCCTGCAGTCCGTCCACGTTGACGTCGAGGCCCCGTTCGCCGGCGGCCTGTGCGAGCGCGACGAGCTGCTCGACGGCCCGGGGCCGGATCAGGGAGCGGTTGGGCTGGAAGACCGGCCACAGCGGGAAGACCCGGACGTGGTCCAGGCCGAGGTCCGCGATCGCGTCGAGGTCCCTGCGCACGGCATCGAGGTCGAAGTCGAGCCAGTGGTGGAACCAGCCCTGGCTGGGCGTGTAGTTGGCGCCGAAGCGCGGTCCTTGGGCGGGCATCGGGTGTCCTGACTCTCGTGGGGCCCTGTTCCGCCGGGGGCGGAGCAGTGGGATGGGGCGGTGCCGGTGTGCTGGGCGGGGTCGTACGGTCAGCCCTTGACGGCTCCCTCCCCGACGCCGCGGAAGAAGTACCGCTGCAGGGCGCCGAAGAGCACGATCAGGGGGGCCACCGCGATGATGGTCCCGGCGGCCACCAGGCGTTCGTCGTTGGCGAAGGTGCCGTGCAGGTAGTTCAGGCCGACCGTCAGGGTGTACTTCGAGGGGTCGCTCAGCACCACCAGGGGCCACAGGAAGTCGTCCCAGGCGCCCATGAAGGCGAAGATCGCCACGACGGCCAGGGTGCCCCGCGCGGATGGCAGGGCGATGCTCCAGAAGCGTTGCCAGACGTTGGCGCCGTCCATGTATGCGGCTTCCTCCACCTCGTTGGGCAGGTTGCGGAAGGCGTTGCGCATCAGCAACACGTTCAGCGCGCCGACGGAGCCGGGGAGCAATACGCCGATCAAGGTGTTGTTCAGGCCGAGGTCGCGTACGAAGGTGAACTGGGCGATGATCAGGCCCTCCACGGGCACCAGCATCGCCAGCACGAACGCCAGGAGGACCGCGCGCCGTCCGCGGTGCTGAAGCCGGGCCAGGGCGTAACCCGCGAGCGCCGCGCCGACGCAGTTGGTGACGACGCTGGACACCGCCACGGTCAGTGAGTTGAGCGCGTAGTCCCACACCGGGATGGTCTCGGAGACGCGCCCGAAGTTGTGCAGGGTGGGCTGCTGCGGCAGGAACGAAGGGGGCGTACTGAAGATGTCCTCGTGCGGGCCCTTCAGCGATGTCGACAGCTGCCACAGGAACGGTCCCACGCTGATGGCGAGGACGGCGAGCAGCAGCAGGTAGCGCAGTACGAGCTCGGGGACCCGCACGCGGCGGCCGTCGGCGTCCAGCACTCCGCGTCGCGGCCGGCGACCGGCGGCCGGCGTGGTGGCGGGAGCGTTGGGGGTGTCGGTGGCGCTGGTCACGCGTCCTCCTTCCGGTCGGCGCGCAGGGTCAGCAGCATCAGCGCGACCACCACCACGAAGATGACGACGGAGATGGCCGAGGAGTACCCGACCCGCCCGGTCAGTCCGGTGCCGGTGCGCTGGACGAGCATCACCAGCGTGGTGTCCTCGCCTGCGGGGCCGCCGTTCGGCCCGGCGAGGACGTACACCTCGGTGAAGACCTTGAAGGCGGAGACCGCGGAGAGTGCCGCGACCAGCACCATCGTGGAGCGGACGGCCGGAACGGTGACGGTGAGGAAGCGGCGCAGGGCTCCCGCGCCGTCGACCGCGGCCGCCTCGTGCAGCTCGCGCGGGACGTCGGCGAGCGCCGCCAAGTAGATGATCATGTAGTAGCCCAGACCCTTCCAGATCGTCAGGGCCATGGCGCTCAGCAGCAGGGTCCACTGCTCGCCCAGGAAGTTGACCGGGCTCCCGCCCACCGCCGTGACGATGGAGTTGAGCAGGCCGCGGTCGTCGAGCAACCACACCCAGATCAGGCCGACCACGACCACCGAGGCGACGACAGGCGTGTAGAAGGCGGCGCGAAAGAAGGCGATACCGGGGATGCGGCGCTGTACGAGCAGGGCCAGCAGCAGCGGCAGGACCACCAGCGCCGGGACCACGCCCGCCACGTACAGGGAGCTGTTGCGCAGCCCGATCCAGAACGCGTCGTCGTGGACCAGGGCCCGGTAGTTCTCGAACCCGACGAAGCTGCCGCCGACGAGCGTCCGGCGGTCGGTCAGCGAGTTGTACAAGGTGCTGCAGAACGGCCAGAGGCTGAACGCGCACACCACGATCAGGCCCGGCGCGGCGAACAGCCACGGACTCCACCAGCGGTGGCGGCGGATCCCGCGGGGGCGCGGCCGGCCGGAGCCGGAGCTCCGGACGGCCGTTGCCCGCGGACCGCCGGCGATCGTGCCAGGGGCGGTCGAGGACGTCATGGCGTATCCCGGTCAGCTCTGGGCGAGGAGCTGGTTGGCTTCCTTGACAGCGTTGTCAAGCGCTTCCTTGGGGCTCTCCTTGCCCTGCAGCGCCTTGGCCACCTGGTTGCCGAGGGCGGTCTTCATCTGGTCGCTGAACTGCACCGGGGTGTAGTTCACGGCGTTGGCGAGGGAGCTGGCCGCCGCGATCCGCACCCGGGTCTCGTCCGTGCCGTCCTCCTTCGTGAAGTACGGGTCCTTCAGAGCTCCGGCCGTGCTCGGGAAGATCGCGACCTGCTTGGCGAAGGCCATCTGCCGTGTGTTGTCGGTGACGAAGTGGGCGAAGGCGATGGCGGCAGCCTTCTGCTTGGCCTTGGAGTTCACCATCATGCTCTGCACGTAGACGTTGACCTTGCCGGTGTTGGTTATCTGGTCGGTGATCCCGATGTTCTTGTAGAGCGTCGGCGCCTGTGTCTTGAAGTTCTTGAGGTCCAGCGCGCTACCGGGGTTCATGGCGACCGCGCCGGTGAGGAACTTGTGGCCGGCCGACTCGGGGGTGGCGGTCAGAGCCTGCGGGTCCAGTGCGTGCGCGTCGTACAGCTTCTTGTAGTGCGTGAGCAGTTCAACGCCCTTGGCGTCGTTGAAGGTGAACGCGGTGCCGTCCTTGTTGACCAGCTGGGCCCCGTAACGGCCGAAGTCCTCGATGGTGGGCACGTTGGACAGGGTGGCCACCTTGCCCTTGCTGTTCTCGGAGATGGCAAGGGCGTCGGCGAACAGGTCGTCGTAGGTCTTCGGCGGCTTCTCCGGATCCAGCCCGGCCTCCTTGAACAGCGCCTTGTTGTAGAACAGCGGACCGGTGTTGAGATACCACGGGAAGGCGTAGGTGCCCTCCAGGCCCGGGACTACGTCGGCGGACCAGGCACCGGGAAGGTACTCGGACTTGTACTCCGCCGCGTCCTTGTCGAGGTCCAGGGCCAGACCGGCCTTGGCGAGCGGCGCCAGCAAGTCGGGGGTGACGTTGACGACGTCGGGGAGGGTCCCACCGGACGCGTCGGCACTGAGCTTCTCCGCATAGCCGTCGGCCGGCTGGTCGACCCACTTGACGTGAGTGCCCGGGTACTTCTTCTCGAAGTCGGCGATGACGCCGTCGAAGTAGCCCGCGAAGTTGGCCTTCAGGTTCCAGGTCTGGAAGGTGATCGTGCCCGTCACCTTGCCTGACGAGTCGGTGGACGCATCTCCCCCGCCGCTCCCGCAGGCGGCGAGGGAGAACGTCGCGGCGGCGACGACGGCGGTGGCTACCGCCTTGTAGGAGGAACGCACGGTGGACGGCTCCTTTGCTCGGACCTTGCGCGTGGATGACGCCCCGGGGCTGGGCCGGCCGGGTGCGCACGTGGAGGAGACCATTCCAGCCGTCGCGGGGAAAGTCAACGAATTCCCTGAAGGTTTCTTCCTGGTCGATGCATATGAGCAGGTCAGAGCGAGTGTGAGAGGCGTCTTGCGCTCGCAACTAATGCGCTTTAGGGCAAGTTCGCTGAAGCGCTTTAGTTCCGTCCGTCCACCCTGGTCGGAGAAACATGCGCGGGGCCGTACGATGTGTGCTCACATGCACGGAAGGGGACCACTCGCGGTGGCAGACGAGCAGCAGGCCAGAGGCGGGGCCGATGCGCCGGGGCACGGCCGTCCGGCCGGGCGCCGCCGTCCCACGATCAAGAACATCGCCCAGCGGGCGGGGGTGTCCGAGAGCGCTGCTTCGTTCGCGCTCAACGGCCGTCCCGGCGTCTCCGAGGCAACGCGCGACCGTGTGCGCCGCGTCGCCGAGCAGCTCGGCTGGCGACCCAGCGCCGCGGCACGGGCCCTGTCCGGCGAAGGGGCGGCGACGGTGGGCCTCGTACTGGCCCGGCCCGCCGAGACCCTGGGCGTCGACTCGTTCTTCCTGCAACTGGTCTCGGGCATCCAGGAGGTGCTGGCCCCGCGTCATCTGGGCCTGCTGCTCCAGGTAGTGGAGGACACCGAAGCCGAGTGCGGTGTCTACCGTCGCTGGTGGGCCGAGCACCGCGTCGACGGGGTACTGGTCGTCGACCCGCGCACTGACGATCCGCGCCCAGCCCTGCTCGATGAACTCGGCCTCCCCGGCGTGGTGATCGGCGCCCTTCCCGAGTCCGACCCCGGTGCGCACCGCCGTCTGTCACAGGTGCGGGTCGAGGACGCGCAGGCCATGGCCGCCGTGGTCGGCCGTCTGCACGCCCTTGGCCACCGGCGCATCGCCCACGTCGCGGGTCTTCCGACCCTGGCTCACACCGCTCGCCGCATCGAGTCGCTCACGAAGGAGGCGGCCCGGCAAGGGCTGGATGCGGCACGGTCCGTGGTGACGGACTACTCTGACGCAGAGGGCGCCGCCGCCACACGCCGGATGCTACAGGAGCCCGATCCGCCTACGGCGATCATCTATGACAACGACGTGATGGCGGCAGCGGGCTGGGGGGCGGCTGTCGGCCTGGGCCGTGACGTGCCCGACGACGTCTCCATCGTCTCCTGGGAGGACTCGGCTGTGTGCCGCCTGGTCCAGCCATGGCTGACCGCACTGTCCCGCGACGCGGTGGCCTTCGGCCGGACCGCGGCCGAGGAACTGACCGCCCTCCTCGACGGCGGCGTGGCCCGCGATGTGACTCTGCCGCTCCCCCAGCTCATCGAACGCGGCAGCACCGCCGCACCGTCCGGCACCTAAGCAAGGGGGCGTCCGCAACTTGACTCCCTTGCGCAGCCGGCCCGGGACGCGGGCGGGTGCCCCTACGGCGCAGTGGCTTTTTGACCGGAGAACAGCCAGGTCAACGTGACCGGGCGGACCAGTTCGAAGGGGGGCCCAGAATGCAGTCTCGCACGTGTCAAGGACTCATCGGGGGTCCCGCACGGCTCACCCGGATGAAGGTGAGGCCCAGTGCTTTGCGCTCCATGCTGGCTGCGTACAGCGGGGTCTCGAGCTGGTTGTGGGCGACGACTGCGATCTGGCGTTGGGCGGCCACATCTGAAAGTTCAGGTCCTGCTGGGTGAGCATGCCAGGTCTGGCCGGTGCTGCCGCAGGTGGCGAGGGTGAGCTGGGTGCCGTTGGTGGCGCTGGCCGACGGGTCGGCCAGGCACCTGGTGTTCTCGGCGTTGCTGACCAGGGTGCCGTTGGTGGTGACCTTCCACTTCTGGGTCGCATCGGTGTTGCAGGTGTCGATAACGATCAGCGCGCCGGCGGCGGTGGAGTTGGCGTTGGTGTCCAGGCGCAGGCCGAGGACCTTGACGGTGCTGTCGGTTCCGATGGTCCATTTCTGGGCCGTGGAGGTGCTGCTGCAGGTGTCGATCTGGACCGTTCCGGGAGTGGTGGCGCCGCCGGTGTCGTCGATGCATTTGGTGCCGCCGCCGGTGAGGGTGAAGCCGGTGACGAGGGGACCGGTGACGCTGGCCTTCCGGCTCATGGTGTTGCCCGCGTTCCTGTTGGGTGTGTACCCGGTGTCGAGGTAGCTGGGGGTCTGGGTGGCGGTACCGGTGGCGGGATTGCTGGTCGGGGTGACGCCAGCATGCTTGGGCAGCGTCGCGGCGACGGTTCCGTCCGTACCGGGGTGTGCCGTGGTCTGGGTGGTGTCGGCGAGGGCGTTGCCGGTGGTGTCGTGGTTGACGGCACCGGTGCGGTCGCCGAGGAGGTCGTAGGTGTAGGTCTGCCAATAGGGAGCAGGACCACCGACGGTGGTGGTCTTGACGGGTGGTCTGGACTGCTGCGGTGGTCAGCCTCCGACGCTGCCGACGGCCGCGTGCTGGGGTTGGTGATGCCTGCGGTGTCGGTCCAGGCGGCGGTCGGCCGCTGGAAGGAGTCGTAGGTGAAGCACTGGGCACTGAGCGACACAGGCCGCGCAGGTACAGACTCCACCGTTCAAGGGCGGTCCCATCGATGCAGCCCGTTTTCGGCAACGGATGTACCGAAAGTAAGGGTATGCCTGCCTTATGGTGATCTGAGGGGTCGCGCACACAAGCCGTGACGCACACCGGAAGCTCTGGAGGTGCAAGCGGTGAGGCGATGGCGGGCTCTGATCATCCTCGGTACCGCCCAGTTCCTGATGGTGCTCGACACCTCGGTCATGAACGTCTCGATCAGCCAGTTGGTAGAGGACTTCAACACCGAAGTCACCTCGATTCAGGCCGTCATCACCCTCTACACCCTGGTCATGGCAGCCCTCATGATCACAGGTGGGAAAGTCGGGGACATGCTCGGACGCCGCAAGGTGTTCGGCATCGGACTGATCGTGTACGCCACGGGCTCCGCCCTCACCGCTGTGGCCCCGGTCCTATGGGTGCTCACCGTCGGCTGGTCCGTGATCGAAGGACTCGGCGCGGCGCTGGTCCTCCCGGCGCTTGCCGCCCTCGTGGCCGGAACCTACCAGGGCCGGGACCGGGCCGTCGCCTACGGGGTCGTCGGCGGCCTGGCCGGAGCCGGCATCGCAGTCGGGCCTTTGGTCGGTGGTTGGGTCACCACCTACCTGACCTGGCGTCTGGTCTTCGCTGCCGAGGTCGTGCTGGTGGTGGCCATCCTCTTGGGCATGCGCTGGATCGAGGATCAACCCCACCGCGGCTCCAGACCGCATCTCGACAAGGTCGGGGCCGTGCTGTCCGCCGTCGGCCTGGCCCTGGTGGTACTGGGTGTCCTGCAAAGCAGAAACTGGGGCTGGCTGCGGCCCCGCAACTCCCCCGTGACCGTCTTCGGCTTCTCCCTCACCTTCTTCGTCATCGCTGCAGGCGCCGTCGTGCTGTGGTTCTTCCGGTTGTGGGAGCGACGGCAGGAGGCTCAAGAGCATGAGCCCCTCGTACGCTTCTCGCTGTTCGGCGTGCCCACTCTGCGGGCCGGCCTTGCTGCGTTGCTCAGTCAGAACCTCATCCTGCTGGGCCTGTTCTTCGTCATCCCTTTGTACCTCCAGATCGTGCAGGGCCTCAGTGCCTTCGAGACCGGGCTGCGGCTACTACCTGTGTCGATCAGCATGCTCGTGGTCTCCATGAGCGGCCCCCTGCTCGGCCGTTTCGCCTCGCCCCGCACAGTGGTCCGTACGGCCCTGCTGATTCTCATCGCAGCGATTCTCGGGCTGCTGGCCGTCATCACTCCGTCCCTCAACGATCTTTCGTTCGCCTGGGCGATGGCCTTGCTGGGCACGGGTATGGGCCTGCTCGCCTCCCAGCTCGGCAACGTCGTCCAATCCAGCGTCGGCGAGTCGGAACGCAGCGAGGTCGGCGGTCTCCAGTACACCGCTCAAAACCTGGGATCCTCCCTGGGAACCGCCCTCATCGGCTCGCTTCTCATCGGAGCACTCGTGCACGTGTTCACAACCCGGATCGAAGACAACCCGCAGATCTCCAGCGCAGCACGTCAACAGGTCGGCATCACCATCGAGGCGGGCGTCAGCTTCGTCGGCACCAACCAGGTACGAGCCGCGGCAGAGCGCACAGGCCTGCCCAAGCCCGAGACCGACGCCCTCGTGGCCGAGTACGCCGAGGCACAGCTCGGCAGCCTCAAAGCCGCCGTCCTCGCCACCGCCGGCATCGCGCTCGCCAGTTTCCCGTCCACCCGGCACCTGCCGACAGACCGGCTCCGCAAGCCCTCGCCCAGCTGAGGGCTTCGATCCAGGACGGATCACAACAAGAGCCCCGGCCTGGCCACGCCCGCTCGATCCTTGCTGATGGCCTCATGTCGCGGGACGATCCCGCACGGCTGGCCCTGCTTCACCCTGCTGCGGCACCGGCCCCAGCCGTCGGCGCAGGGCGATGACACAGCACATGATGCCTCACGGGGAGAAGAGGGGATGGTTCTGCCGCGGGGAGGCGGTTCAGCGGGCAAGGGCGAGGACGCCGAGAGCGCCGCCTTGTTCGTCGACGACAGGCAGGGCATCGAGCCGGCGGTAGCGCATGGCGTGCTCGGCTTCGGCCATCGTGGTCACGGGCGAGGTGAACGGCCCGCGGTCGCCGAGGATGTCGCGCAGCTGGACCCGGTCGGTGTAGGCGGAGCTGTCACGAACGGCGGTGAGCTGGGCCTGGGTGACCAGTCCGGTGCACAGGCCGTCGTTGTCGCAGATGAGCAGGTGCCCGACGCGGGCACTGGCCATGACGGACAGGGCCACCTCGACGGTCATGTCGTCACAGACCTGCGGTCCGGCGGTGTCCATGGCGTCGGCCACCGTCTTGTGCACGGGGGTGGCACTCGCCGAGCCGGGCTGCATCTGGACCAGCGTCAAAAGGTGCCTCCTGCAGAGATGGGTCAGTTTCCTGATCACGTGGTGCTCAGGCCGCCGCGTCAAAGGCGGACTGCCGCACGCTCACGCGGCGGGCACCCGAAGCGGGACTGCGTCGACCGCGGGAGGCCGCACTGCGCTTGCGCCGCTCGGGCGCCGGCGCGGTGATGGTGACGGGGATGCCGGAGGGGGTCTGGGCGCCGGTGATCCGGTTGAGGGCTTCATCGCCGGAGCGGACCTGGGTGGTCTGGGGCACGATGCCGGCGGCGGCCATGAGGCGGGTCATGTCGCGGCGCTGGTTGGGGGTGACCAGGGTGACGACGCTGCCGGACTCGCCCGCGCGGGCCGTACGGCCGCCGCGGTGGAGGTAGTCCTTGTGGTCGGTGGGCGGGTCCACGTTGACGACGAGGTCGAGGTTGTCGACGTGGATGCCGCGGGCCGCGACGTTCGTGGCGACCAGCACGGTGACGTGCCCGGTCTTGAACTGGGCGAGGGTGCGGGTGCGCTGCGGCTGTGACTTCCCGCCGTGCAGGGCGGCCGCCCGTACTCCGCTGTTGAGTAGGTCCTGGGTGAGTCGGTCCACGGCGTGCTTGGTGTCCAGGAACATGATCACCCGGCCCTCGCGCGCCGCGATCTCCGTCGTCATCCGGTGCTTGTCGGTGCCGTGCACGTGCAGGACGTGGTGTTCCATCGTGGTGACCGCGCCGGCGGACGGGTCGACGGAGTGGACGACGGGGTCGGTGAGGTAGCGGCGGACCAGGAGGTCGACGTTGCGGTCCAAGGTCGCGGAGAACAGCATGCGCTGGCCCTCGGGGCGTACCTGGTCCAGGAGTGCGGTGACCTGCGGCATGAAGCCCATGTCGGCCATCTGATCGGCCTCGTCGAGGACGGTGATCGCGACCTGGTTCAGCCGGCAGTCGCCGCGGTCGATGAGGTCCTTGAGCCGTCCGGGGGTGGCCACGACGACTTCGGTGCCACCCCGCAGCGCGCCCGCCTGCTTGCCGATCGGCATCCCGCCGACGACGGTGGCCAGGCTCAGCTTCACCGCTCTGGCGTAGGGGGTGAGGGCATCGGTCACCTGCTGAGCGAGTTCCCGGGTGGGGACCAGGATCAGGGCCAGCGGCTGGCGGGGTTCGGCGCGCTGTCCGGCCGTTCGGGCCAGTAGGGCCAGGCCGAAGGCGAGGGTCTTGCCGGAGCCGGTCCGGCCGCGGCCCAGGACGTCGCGGCCCGCGAGGGTGTTCGGCAGGGTCGCGCCCTGGATCGGGAACGGCACCGCCACACCCTGCGCGGTGAGCGCGGCCAGCAGCTCCCGGGGCATGTCGAGGTCGGCGAACGCCTCGACGGCGAGCAGTGCGGGGGTGATCGTTTTCGGCAGGGCGAACTCGCCCTGGACGGCTGCGGGCCGGCGGCCGTAGCCGCCCGAGCGGCTCGGACCCCCGGAACGGCTCGGGGCGGACGGACCGAAGCGGCTGCCCCGAACCGAACCGGCGGCGGAACCGAAAGCGGGGCCGCCGGTGCGGCGGCGGGTGCGGGAGGAGCGGTCGTTCGTACGCGTGGGGTTCATTCAGAACCTTCCTTGATACGGCACGTATCAAGGAATTCCCGCAGCGGGAGAGCAGCGCGGGGAATCACAAGAACGGGCCTAAATGGAATGCGAAAGCGCATCTGGCCTGCGGTAGCTCCAGTGCGGGGTGCAGGCGATGAAATGGTGACTTCCACGTGGGCGTGAACCCAGTACGTCGACGGGTGCAGCTCCGAAGAGGTCCGCATCGGCGGGCGGGGGTTGTCCCACAGGTGACACCACTGTGGGACATGCCCGCGACTGGTGCCCGCACCCCGAGGGGTTCGGGCATCAGCTACAAAACGGGCGCCGGCGTCAGGCGGGAACGATGTTCTCGGCCGTCGGGCCCTTTGGGCTCTGCGCGATGTCGTAGGTGACCTTCTGGCCTTCGCGCAGCTCGCCAATGCCCTGAGCGGCGATGTTCGAGAAGTGGGCGAACACGTCAGCGCCGCCACTGTCCTGCTCGATGAAGCCGAAACCCTTTGCCGCGTTGAACCACTTCACGGTGCCAGACGCCATGCCAAATCTCCTTTGGGGCAGTACACCAGCATCCGCACTGTACGGACACCGTGTCGCCGCGACGACGCCCCGCCCGGAAAATAACCGGTATATAAAAACGCCTCCAGTGGCTGAAAATACTCACGGAGGTGCTTGAAGTTTTGGGAACCGCGACTGCAACTGAGGTCGACAGTAGCATGCCGTATCGGCCCGCGTACGCTGAATAACTTCACTCTGTTCATTGCGGGTAAAACTCTCCCCGCGCTACGCGCTAAATCCTCGCTTCGCGGTCATAGATACTGGCCTGCCGGGAGCGCGAAGTTAAGGAAGATGGTTGCCCTTCGCCACTCGAGGTCTTGCCTGCCGTGCCCCCGATCACGCCCCGACCTCGGGTGGCTGAGCACGGGAGGAGGGGCTGGGCCTCGCCGAGGCAGTCATGTGACTGCCAGGACGATGGCCGTGTAGTGCGCGGTGAAGGCGGCGATGGTAAGGGCGTGGAAGACCTCGTGGAAGCCGAACCAGGCCGGTGAAGGGTCAGGGCGCTTGAGTCCGTACACGACGGCGCCCGCGGTGTAGAGCAGGCCACCGGCGATGACGAGTACGACCACCGCGGTGCCGCCGGTGCGCGCGAAGTCGGGCAGGTAGAAGACGGCCACCCAGCCCAGCACGAGGTAGCACGGGGTGTACAGCCACCGGGGAGCCCCGATCCACAGCATGCGGAAGGCGATGCCGGCCAAGGCGCCTGCCCACACCACGGCCAGCAGCACCAGTTGCTGGGCTGCGGGCAGCAGCAGTACCGCCAACGGGGTGTACGTGCCGGCGATGATCAGGAAGATGTTCGCGTGGTCCAGCCGGCGCAGGACCGCCTCCCCACGGGGCCCCCAGGTTCCGCGGTGGTAGACCGCGCTGGTAGCGAACAGCAAGCAGGCCGACAGCGCGTACACCGAGCAGGCCG
The DNA here is from genome assembly GCF_033792805.1 of Streptomyces sp. PA03-1a. NCBI lineage: Bacteria > Bacillati > Actinomycetota > Actinomycetes > Kitasatosporales > Streptomycetaceae > Streptomyces > Streptomyces sp. PA03-1a. The sequence continues at coordinate 592 of NZ_JARAVO010000056.1, read as the reverse complement.
CAACTGCCGCGGCCGAGCGCGAAACGGCGATCAGGACGATGCCGCCGACCAGAGCGAGGGGGAACACGCCGGCGTGCAGCCAGCCGCGCATCCTCGGCTTCAGCGCAGCCGCCGCGCGCTCCACCCCGCCTTCAAGGCCGGCGGCGCTCTGCCCGGCAGTCAGCCGGCCGGTTGCGCCAACAGGCGCATCAACCACCGGGATGTGGAGGACTTCTGGCGTGGCGCCGGGGCGAGGCTGGGACTCCCGCCCGTGTGCCGGCGGCTGAGTATCTTCGGCGATCATGCACTCACATTCTGAAGTCGGCGGAAGAATGCGCGGCCCGGCACGTCGCCCCGGACTGCGGGGTCAGCGGCCCAGGGCGGCTTCGCCAGGCACCCTGGGGCGGGCACATCGAAGGCATCAAGGCCTTGATGACCTGGAACGAATCTATTTGCGGGTCAGGTGTCGGGCCGGGATGCGGCGCGGCGGTATTCGGCGTTGATGCGCTGCGCCTCTGCGAGCTGGTCTTCGAGAATGACGATGCGGCAGGCGGCCTCGATGGGCATCCCCTGGTCGACAAGTTCCCGGGCGCGGGCGGCGATGCGCAACTGG
>NZ_JARAVO010000055.1:0-42177 GCF_033792805.1 Streptomyces sp. PA03-1a | reverse complement strand
GGCCGTACCCGCACCGCCCCCGCGCCGGGCGCCCTCCCGTACGAGATGCGGCTGGCCGCGGTGAGCTGCCAGGCCTACCACGACGGGTACTTCACCGCGTTCGGTCACCTCGCGAACGAGGACGTCGACGCCGTCTTCCACCTGGGCGACTACCTCTACGAGTACGCCGTCAGCGCCACCGGCGGCGCCCGCGCCCTCACCGACCGCACCCTGCCGGAGTGGTTCGCCAAGGAGACGGTGACGCTGGAGGACTACCGCCTGCGCTACGCCCTCTACAAGTCCGACCCCGACCTGCAGGCCGCGCACGCCGCCTTCCCCTGGTTCGTGACCTGGGACGACCACGAGACCGAGAACAACTACGCGGGCGGCAGCGACGAGCACGGCGGCTCCGCCGACGCGTTCCTGGTCCGCCGCGCCGCCGCCTACCGGGCCTACTGGGAGAACCAGCCGCTGCGCCTCCCGCAGTTCCCCCGGGGCCCGGACATGACGCTCTACCGCCGCTTCCACTACGGACGGCTCGCGCAGTTCGACATCCTCGACACCCGCCAGTACCGCACCGACCAGGCGTACCGGGGCCGCTGGCACGACCCCGGGCCGCAGTCGCAGGACCCGGCGCGCACGATGACCGGGGCGACCCAGGAGCGCTGGCTGCTGGACGGCTTCGCCCGCTCGCACGCCGTCTGGAACGTGATCCCGCAGCAGGTGGTGTTCTCCCGGCGGAGGAACGCCGCCGCCGCCTCCCCGCTCAGCATGGACGCCTGGGACGGCTACCCGGCCTCCCGGGACCGCGTACTGGCCGGGGCGGGAGCCGCCGGCATCGAGAACCTGCTGGTGCTCACCGGCGACGTGCACGTCCACTACGCGATGGACATCAAGGCCGACTGGGACGACCCCACCTCGCGCACCGTCGGCACGGAGCTGGTCACCAGCTCGATCAGCAGCGGCCGCAACGGCTCCCCGCGCCCGTCCAACTGGTCGTCGCTCCTGGCCGCCAACCCGCACCTGCGGTTCTACGACGGGCGCCGCGGCTACGTGACCGTCCGGCTGGACGCCGAGGAGGCGCGGGCCGACTTCAAGACCGTCGACTCCGTGACCACCCCTGGCGCCGACCTGACCACCGCGGCGTCCTTCGTGACCGAGGCCGGGGACCCCGGTCTGCGGGAGACCTGAGGGGCTCAGTCCTCACCGGGGTAGCGAACGCCGATGCGGTCCCGGACCGTGTCGAGCGTCCGCATGACGGCGAGGCTGCCCTCCAGCGGTACGAGCGGGGACTCCCGCTCGCCCGCGCGCAGGCAGCGCATGACCTCGGCCGCCTCGTGCTGCAGCCCGCGCAGTCCGTCGTCCGGGGCGCCGAACTCCTGCGGCTCGCGGCCCTCGCGGTGCAGCACGAAGCGGTCCGGGTGGAAGAAGCCGGCCGGAACCTCGATCCGTCCCGCGGAGCCGGTGACCACCGCGGTCTGGGCGGTGTCGGCGGTGAGGGAGCAGCTGAGCACCGCCATGGCGCCGCTGTCGTACCCGAGCAGCATGCCGGTGTTGTCGTCCACACCGTGCTCGGTCAGGTGGGCCCAGGCCTGGACCTCGTCGGGCTCACCGAGCAGCAGGTGGGCGAAGGACACCGGGTAGACGCCCAGGTCCAGCAGGGCGCCGCCGCCCAGGGCCGGGTCGAGCAGCCGGTGGCCGGGCTCGAAGGGACCGGCGAGGCCGAAGTCCGCGTGCACACTGCGGACCTCGCCGACCGCCCCGTCCGCGACCAGTTCGGTCAGCCGCCGCACCACGGGGTTGCAGTAGGTCCACATGGCCTCCATCAGGAAGAGCCCGCGGGCTTTGGCGAGGTCGGCCAGCTCGCGCGCCTCGACCGCGTTGACGGTGAACGGCTTCTCGCACAGCACCGACCGTCCGGCCCGCAGGCACAGCCCGGCCGCGACGCGGTGCGCCGAGTGCGGGGTGGCGACGTACACCACGTCGACGCCGTCGTCGTCGGCGAGTTCGGTCCAGCTGCCGTACGCGCGCGGGATGTCGAAGCGGTCCGCGAAGGCGCGCGCGGAGGCGAGGCTGCGCGAGCCGACCGCGACGATCTCCGCGTCGTCCTTCATCTCCCGCAGGTCCTCGGCGAAGGACGCTGCGATGCCGCCGGTGGCCAGGATGCCCCAGCGCACTTTCCTACCGGAACCGACCGATTCCGTCATGAATCTGCCCCCACCTGGCCTCGACCACCTCGTGATTGCTGAGAGCATAGAGAACGATTCACACACCACGGAGAGAGACCCATGCCGGAAGCCGGCGCGACCCCGCCCGACCAGATATCCACACCGGGGCCGTCCATCCCGGTACGACGCGCCGGAGACGTCCCAGGAGCTCGCACCAGCCTGATGGTGACGTTCCTGCTCGGCGCGCTCAGCGCGCTTCCCGCGCTCTCCATGGACATGTACCTGCCGGCCCTGCCGCAGGTCACCGAGGACCTGCGCAGCCCGGCGGTCACGGTGCAGCTCACGCTCACCGCGTGCCTGCTCGGCCTCGCCCTCGGGCAGATGATCGTCGGCCCCATGAGCGACCGCTGGGGGCGCCGCCGCCCGCTGCTGGCCGGAATGGCGCTCTACGTCCTCGCCACCGCCGTCTGCGCCTTCGCGCCCACCACGGAACTGCTGATCGGCTTCCGGCTGCTGCAGGGCCTCACCGGCGCGGCGGGCATCGTGATCGCCCGCGCGATCGTCCGCGACCTGTACGACGGTGTCGCGATGGCGCGCTTCTTCTCCACCCTGATGCTGATCTCCGGGGTCGCGCCGATCGTCGCGCCGCTCATCGGCGGGCAGGTGCTGCGGATCACCGACTGGCGCGGGGTCTTCGTCGTGCTGACCGTGGTGGGCGTGCTGCTCACCCTCGTGGTGTGGCGCTGCCTGCCCGAGACGCTGCGTCCCGCGGACCGGCACGGCGGCGGGTTCGGCGCCACGCTGGGGGCGATGCGCGGGCTGCTGGCCGACCGGGCCTTCACCGGCTACATGCTCACCGGCGGCTTCACCTTCGCCGCGCTGTTCGCCTACGTCTCGGCGTCCTCGTTCGTCGTCCAGGAGATCTACGGCGCCTCGCCGCAGACCTACAGCCTGCTCTTCGGCCTCAACTCCGTCGGCCTGGTGGCGCTGGGCCAGGTCAACGGCAAGATCCTGGTCGGGCGGGTCAGCATGGACAAGGTCACCGGGGTGGGGCTGGCGGTGATCACGGTGGCCGCGGCCGTGCTGCTGGCGCTGACCGCGGGGTGGCTCGGGCCGGTGGGGCTGGTGCCGGTGGCCGCGGGGCTCTTCGTGCTGATGGCGGCGATGAGCCTGGTCCTGCCCAACACCAACGCGCTCGCGCTGATGCGCACCCGGCACGCCGCCGGCTCGGCCTCCGCGCTGCTCGGCACGACCTCCTTCCTGGTGGGCGCCGTCGCCTCGCCGCTCGTCGGGATCGCGGGCGAGCACACGGCGGTGCCGATGGCCCTGGTACAGCTGGGAAGCGTCCTGGCGGCCTGGGTCTGCTTCGCCGGGCTGTGCCGACCGTGGCGGCGTACTGTGGATGCACGGTGACACCTGCCGTCATTGCCGCGCCGAGTCAGGAGGCAGCGATGTCCGAGCCGATCGACGAGAGCAGGTGGGCCTGGAAGACTGCGGACAGTTGTCTGCACACCGGGTCCGAACACATGATCGATCCGGAGGACCTGGTCATGGCCTCCGGCCGTGAGCCGACGCCGGCCCTCATCGAGAAGGCCCGCAAGTTGCTGGAGGAGCATGGCCCCGCAGCTGTCGAGAGGTACCTCCCGTGAGGCGCAGCTGCGCGGCGACGAACTGAGTCTGCTCGTCGAGGACATCACCCCATATCTCGAACCCGTGCCCCCCTCCGTGCACCCGTGGTGCGCGGGGGCGGTGGTCCTGGCGGGCCGCGGCGGGACGGTCGCACTCCACGAGGCCGTGGGCTGGGCGGTGCGCTACGCGTCCTACGACGAGGGCGCCGACCGCGGAGTGGAGCTGAGCCGCGAGCGATGGGTCCCGATGCGGCCGGACACGGTCTTCGACCTGGCCTCGCTGACCAAACTCTTCACCGCCGTCGTCGCGGTGGGCCGGCTGGAACTCGGCCGGGAGGTCGCGGCCTACGTGCCCGAGTTCGCCGCCGCGGGCAAGCAGCGCATCACCGTGGGACAACTCCTCGACCACACCTCCGGACTCCGTCCCGAACTGCCGTTCCACGACCACCCCGACGCCGAGGCCCGGGCGAAGCTGCTCTGGGAGGAGGCCCCGGTCGTCGCGCCCGGCACCGAGCGGATCTACTCCGACCTCAACCTCATCGCACTGCAGCACGTCCTGGAGCGGACCACCGGAGAGGCCCTCGACGCCCTCGTACGGGAGGACGTGACCGACCCGCTCGGGATGTACGACACCCGCTACAACCCGCCCGCCTCCTGGGCCCCGCGGATCGCCGCCACCGAGGACCAGCGCAGGCCCTGGGCGCGGCTGGACCGCGGCCCGCTCCGCGGGACGGTCCACGACGAGAACGCCCACGTCATGGGTGGTGTGGCCGGCCACGCGGGGCTGTTCTCCACCGCCTGGGACCTCGCCCTGTTCTGCCGTGCGCTGCTGGACGGCGGCGGCCCCTACCCCGGCTTCGAGCTGGACCGGCCCTGGTTCATGGGCGCCCTCGCGGGGCGCGGGGCGGCGGGCCACACCGGGTTCACCGGCACCAGCCTGGTGATCGACCCCGCCACCGACGGCTTCCTGGTGCTGCTCGCCAACTCCGTGCACCCGTGCCGTACCTGGCGGGACGGCAGCGTGCCCCGGGCGGCCGCGGGCACGCGGTTCGCGAAGGCGCTCGGCGTGGCGTGAGCCCGGTGGCGTGAGTCCCGTGGGGCCGCAGGGACGTACCGGGCACGGCGGGGCGGCGGGGGCAGCCGCCCGAAAGGTGCCGCATGCGGTTCATCGGGTAGTTTGGCAGCTGACGTGGGGTGGCGATCCCGGGCGGCCGCCGCGTCGGCCGGCCGGCCCCCACGGCGGAACGGAGGCGCAGGAGTCGATGGTCCCCGAGGTCAGGACGCGACCGGACCCGGCACCGGACGGGGGGCGGTGAGGGCATGCCGCCGGACCTCGCCGGTCTCGTCGCCGCGGACACCGGTCCGGCGCTGCTGGACTCCCCGCTGAGCCAGGTGGTGCGCGACACGGGCGCCTCCATGGGCCTGGTCTACCTGATGACCCCCGAGCAGGACCTGCTGCGGCTGGCGGTGGTCGTCGGCGTCTCGCGCAAGATCGATACGATCTGGGGCCGGGTGGCGTCCGGCGCCTCCAGCCCCATCGCCGACGCGGTGCGCGAACGACGCATGGTGCTGCTGTGCGGCCACGAGGACACCGCCCGGCTGTACCCCCGGCTCGCCCTGGTCCTGCCGTACGACTTCCCGCTCGCCGCGGCCCCGATCACCAGCGGCTCCACCATCTGGGGCGCGCTGTGTCTGGTGTGGCCGGGCGGGCATCCTGGGCGGATCCCCCGGCGGGCCCGGGAGGCGTACCGCGGGGCCTGCGACCGCATGGGCCGCCTCCTGCGCAGGGCCGCCGAGGACGGCGAGCCGGTGCTGCCCCCCGCCGAGCCGCGGGTGCTGCCCGCGCTCCGCACCCGCACCCACAGCCCGGCCGAGGCCCTGGCCGCCGCCGACCTCGCGGAACGGCTCCCGGAGGGCTCCTTGGCCCTGGACCTGGACGGCCGGATCACCTTCGTCACGGAGACCGCCGCCGCCCTGCTCGGGGCGGAGGTGCCCGACCTCCTGGGCACCGAGCCCTGGGAGCTGCTGTCCTGGCTGGACGACCCGGTCTTCGAGGACCGCTTCCGCAGCGCGATGATCAGCCGCCGGCCCGGCTCGGCCACGGCATTGCGCCCACCGGACCGCTGGCTCACCTTCGAGCTCTACCCGGACGGCACCGGCGTGAGCCTCCGCGTCACGCCCGCCCCCACGCCCGAGGCCGCGGACACCCCCGCGGCGCAGCTGCCCGCGGGCCCCACACCGGACCGGGCCATCGCCCTGTACCACCTGCTGCACATGTCGGCCACGCTCACCGAGGCCGTCGGCACGCAGGACGTCATCGACCTGGTCGTCGAGCAGATGCTGTCCGTCTTCGGCGTGCAGGCCGTGGCCCTGCTGACCACCGAGGAGGGACGACTGCGGATCATCGGGCACCGGGGCTACCACGAGGACTTCATGGAGTCCGTCGACGCCCAGCCGATGGACGTCGACAACCCGGCCGTGCGCGTCCTCAAGACCGGGGTCCCGAGCTTCTTCGCCAACGTCGACGAGTTCCTGCGGATCTACCCCGGCACGGTCGTCCGGGACCGCAAGGCCGCCTGGGCCTTCCTGCCCCTGATCACCTCGGGCCGGCCCGTCGGCTCCATGGCCCTGGCCTACGACCGCCCGCACCCCTTCTCCTCCGGCGAGCGCAGCGTCCTCATCTCGATCGCCGGCCTGGTCGCGCAGGCCCTGGACCGGGCGCGGCTGTACGACGCCGAGCACAACCTCGCCATCAGCCTGCAGGCACGGCTGCTGCCCCGCGCCCTGCCGGACGTCCCCGGCCTGGAGGTGGCCGCCCGCTACATGCCGGCCACCCGCGGCATCGACATCGGCGGCGACTTCTACGACGTGATCCGGCTCGACACGACCACCTGCGCCGTGACGATCGGCGACGTCCAGGGTCACAACGTGAACGCCGCCGCGCTCATGGGGGAGGTCCGCACCGCCGTCCGCGCCACCGCGGGCGCCTCCCCCAGCGAGGTGCTGGCCCGCTCCAACCGGCTGCTCGTCGACCTCGACCCCGGCCTGCTCGCCAGCTGCCTCTACGCCCAGCTGGACCTGGAACGGCACACCGCCTGCGTGGCCACCGCCGGACACCCGCCGCCGGTGCTGCGGCACCCGGACGGCACCACGGAGGTGCTGCCGCTGCCGCCCGGCCCGCTGCTGGGCGTCGACCCCGACGCCTGCTACCCGACGACGGAGATCGCGCTGCCGCCCGGCGCGGTGCTCGCGCTGTACACCGACGGTCTGGTGGAGACCCCGGGCGTCGACATCGACGTGTCCGCCGCCGACCTCGCGGCGCACCTCGCCCGGGCCGGCCCGGACGCCTCGATGGACGCCCTGGCCGACAGCCTCCTCGGGCACGCCCAGCGGTCCGGCCCGCGCAACGACGACATCGCCCTGCTGCTCACCCACGTGACGGGACGGCCGGCCGGGCCCGCGGTGTGACGACCCCTCAGGGAGTCGTCCCGCCCCACGCCGGGCGGCCCTTGCGCATCGCCTTCCTCGCGAAATGGTTCCGCGAACCGGGCGCCCCGGCTGCTAGCATCGGGGCATGATCGCGAACCCGTACCACCGGCAGATGATGGCCCCCGCCCGGGGCCGCTGACACCGGACGCGTCCGCGTCTTCCGAGGCCCCCACCGGGGCCTCGATCCTTTTGCGCGTCGGAGCCCCGCCACCGTCCTTCCCGGAGGTTCCGATGACCGCGCCCCAGGCTTCCCATTTCTACGTCACCACCACCATCCCGTACGTCAACGCCCGCCCCCACCTCGGCTTCGCGCTCGAACTGGTGCAGGCGGACGTGCTGGCACGGCACCACCGCCGACGCGGGGAACCGGTGCGCTACCTCAGCGGCACCGACGACAACTCGCTGAAGAACGTGCTGGCCGCCGAGGCCGAGGGCATCCCCGTCCAGGACCTCGTGGACCGCAACGCGGCCGCCTTCGCGGCCCTGGACGGCCCGCTCGCGCTCTCCCTGGACGACTTCATCCGCACCAGCCGCGACCCCCGCCACCGCACGGGCGTGGAGCGGCTCTGGCGCCGCTGCGCCGACGCGGGCGACCTCTACCGCGAGCACTACGAGGGCCTGTACTGCGTGGGCTGCGAGCAGTTCTACACGCCGGACGACCTGGTGGGCGGCCGCTGCGCCGAGCACGGCACCGAGCCGCAGACGGTCGCGGAGGAGAACTGGTTCTTCCGGTTGTCCCGGTACACCGACGAGCTGCGCGGGCTGATCGAGGACGGGCGGCTGCGCATCGAGCCGGCCGCGCGGCGCAACGAGGTGCTCGCCCTGCTTGCGCGCGGGCTGCGCGACTTCTCCGTCTCCCGGTCCCAGACCCGGGCCCGCGGCTGGGGCATCCCGGTGCCCGGCGACCCCGGGCAGGTGATCTACGTCTGGTGGGACGCGCTCGGCAACTACGTCACCAGCCTCGGCTACGGCGGCCCCGACGGGGAGCGCGACGCGGCGTACGGCCGGTGGTGGGCGGGCGACGGGCGGCGCGTGCACCTGGTGGGCAAGGGCGTGCTGCGCTTCCACGCCGTCTACTGGCCCGCGATGCTGCTGTCGGCGGGGCTGCCGCTGCCGACGGACATCCTCGTCCACGACTACCTGACGGTGGAGGGGCGGAAGATCAGCAAGTCGGCGGGCACCACCGTCGACCCGGAGGAACTGACCGCCGAGCACGGCACCGACGCGGTGCGCTGGTGGCTGCTGCGCGAGGTGCCGCGGGTCGGAGACGCCGACTTCACGCGCGAACGGCTGGTCGCCCGCGCCGACGCGGACCTCGCCGGCGGGCTCGGCAACCTGGTGCACCGGGTGGTGACGATGGTCCACCGGTTCCGTGACGGCGTCGTCCCGGAGGCGGGCGGGCCCGGAGAGCCGGGCACGGAGGCCTTGCTGACGGCATGTCGGGAAACGCCCGACGCCGTCGCGGCGGCGCTGCACGACGTGGACTTCCGGCGTGCCACGGCCGCCGTCTGGCGGATCGTCGACGAGGCCAACCGCTGCATCGACGAGACCCGGCCCTGGGAGCTGGCCCGCGCCGAACGCCGGCACCGCAACGCCTCCGCCGGCCGCCGCCTGGACGCGGTGCTGGCCGCCCTCGTGCAAGCCTGCCGTGCACTCGCCGGTGAGCTGGAGCCCTTCCTGCCGGGTGCCGCGGCCCTGATCGCGCAGCGCTGCACGGCCGGGGACGACGGCCGCCTCCCGTCCCCCGCACCGCTGTTCCCCCAGTCCGGCACGGCGAAAGCCGCCCCGGCCGCGGCCCCGGCGGCACGGGCGACGGGCTGACCGCGGAGGGCCTTCGGTGTGGAGGCGGCTCGCGGGCCGTGGGCGGCGCGTGTCCGGGCTCCGGAGCGGGTGGCCGCTCCCGTGGTGCCCGTCCCGTCGCCGCCCGCGGATGCGGTGGCCGCTGCCGCGCCCTCGCTGCGTGGGGGCGCGCCGTAGGACGGGCCGCGGCACCAGGGTGTGAACGCCGGGCCCGGGCAAGCGCGCCTAGGTCGTGTCGTCACATGAGCTCCCCCGGCTCCGCTGGGAGGTGCCCCCAGGTGCGGTGCATCGCAAGGCGGAGAGTCGTCCTCGTAGTGGGCTACTCGGACGATTCGACAACTCCCCCGGCCGCAGGTTGGGGGAGGGCATGTGACGCCACGGCCTAACCCGCCAGCATCTTCTGGATCGCCTGCCGCGTCACCCCGAGCTCCCGTGCGATGTCGGCCTGCGACACGCCCTGGCCGATCAGGTCCTGCATCAACTCGCGCCGCTCGGCGGCGAACTGCTGGGCGAGACGGGCATGGTGGATGGCCTGCGCCCGCACCTCCTTGATGCGGCGGAGGGCAGGCTCGTGCGCGGAGAGGTCCCTGGTGTCTGCCATGCCCACAGGGTGACAACCCGGGGTTGTCGCTGTCAACCCCCTGTTGTCTGCCCCCGGTTCAGGTCGTGGCGGGTTTCCCCGAGGGCTCGGACTCCTCCCGTCCGTCCGCCCGGCCGGGGCCGGTCGCCGTGGACGGCAGGGCACGCCAGGGCAGGAGCAGGGCGCTGGCCAGGCACAGCACGCCCGCGACGACGATCGCCACGCGCACGCCCCCCACGGCGGCGATGGCGCCGCCGGCCAGCATGGACAGGGGCTGGGCCGTCTTGGAGCTCACCGACCACGCGGTCACCACCCGGGTCATGACGCCGTCGTCCGTGGCGGCCATGCGGTACGTGATGAACGACGGGTTGAAGACCCCGGCGGCCAGCAGCAGGAAGGTGTCGGCGGTGACCAGGACGACGGGCCCGAGGGGACCGGGCGGCGCCCAGGCGAGCAGCAGGAGCCAGGGGGTGCGCAGCACCCCGAACAGCAGCAGCACCCGGTGCGGGCCGAGCCTGCCGGTCAGCGGGGCGGTGAGGCGGGAGCCCAGGACACCGCCGAGGCACGGCAGCCCCAGCGCCAGGCCGTACTGCCACGGGGTGAAGTGGAGTTCGCGGAGCATCAGGACGGCCAGCAGCGGGTTGCTCATCATGATGGACCCGCCGAAGAGCATGGCGTTCCAGAAGAGCGGCCGCAGTCCGCGGTGCCCCAGGACGTAGGTCCAGCCGGCCACCAGGTCCCGGCCGCGGCCGTGCGACCCGGCCCGGGCCGGGGGCTCCGGTTCGGGGCCGCGGATCCGGCGGACGCCCAGCGCGGACAGCAGGAAGGAGACCGCGTCCACGGCCAGGGTGATCGTCGCCCCGAAGGCGGTGACGAGCAGTCCGCCGACCGGCGGCCCCGCGCTCAGGCTGAGCCAGTCGGTGGTCTCCAGCCGCGAGGCCGCCCGGAGACGGTCCCCCGGCGGGACGAGGCCCTTGAGGTGCGCGGTGCTTGCCGCGCCGAACACGATGGCCGCGGCCGCCTGGACGATGCCCACCAGGCACAACTGCGCGAAGGTGAGCACGCCGAGGGCCGCCGCGACCGGGACGCTGAGCAGCACGAGGCAGCGGAGCAGATCTGCGGTGATCATGACCGGCCGTTTACGGCGGTGTTCGATGCGGCCGCCCAGGGGGAGGGTGATGGCGGCGCCCGCGAGCGCCGACAGCGCCGCGAGGAGGGAGACCTGGAAGGTCGTGACGTCCAGCGCCAGGACGGCCACCAGCGGCAGGGCCCCGGAGCCGACCGCGCTCCCCGCCGCGCTCACCGCGTAGGCGCCCCACAGGCGGCCGAAGTCACGTCGTGCGTCCGTCACTTGCTCATCCGGCGAGGCCATGACGGCGGAGCCTAGGCCATGTCGTCACACGGCCCAGCGCCGGTGTCAGTCGCGGACGATCACCTGGGCGTGGTCACTCGCGCCGAGTTCCCGGAGGGTGCGGTGGATCCTGCGCAGAGCGCCGTCCCTGTCCACGTCGTCGTCGACCTCCAGGTCGAGGTGGCAGCTGCCCATGCCGGTCCCGGCGCCCGTGATCTCGCCGTCGGCCTCGAACGCGGCTGCGAGCGCCTCCTCGACCTCGTCGCGGTCGAGGGGCAGGGCCGTGAGGACGATCTCCACGACGCGCGACCTCCTGCGAACCGGGTACCGGTGCACCCTGACGGCGACCGCGCCGGCCCGCTCCGGGCGACCCTTACCCTTGACCCTTGTGTCCTCTCTGCAAGCCGCCCTCGCCGGTCTCCTCGACGGGCTCCCGCCCGGCCGTGCCACCCAGGCCGTCGACCGGCTGATCGCCACCTACCGGGGGCGTACGCCCAGCAGCACTCCGATCCTCCGCGACCGCTCCGACGTCGCCGCCTACGCGGCGTACCGCATGCCGGCCACCCACGCCGCGGTCGGCGCGGCGCTGGCGGAGTTCCGGGCCCGTGCGGGGGAGTGGGCCCCGGCGAGCCACCTGGACGTGGGCGGCGGGACCGGCGCCGCGACCTGGGCGGTCGCCGACGCCTGGGAGGACGGGACGCACACCAGCACCGTCCTCGACTGGTCGGACGCGGCGCTCTCGCTCGGCCGGGAGCTGGCCGCCGGGGCGGAGCACACCGCCGTGCGGGACGCGCGCTGGCACAAGGCGCCGCTCGGCACCGGGGCACGGCTGCCCGAGGCGGACCTGATCACGTTGTCGTACGTCATCGGCGAGCTCACGGAGACCGACCGCGACGCGGTCGTCGACGAGGCGGCGCGCGCCGCGGCCGGCGCCGTGCTCGTCGTCGAACCGGGCACCCCGGACGGTTACGCCCGGGTCCTCGCGGCGCGCGAGCGGCTCATCGCGGCCGGCTTCCACGTCCTCGCCCCCTGCCCCCACGACGGCACCTGCCCGGTGCAGGCCCCGGACTGGTGCCACTTCGCGGCCCGGGTCGCCCGCACCTCGCTGCACCGGCAGGTCAAGGGGGGCTCCCTGCCGTACGAGGACGAGAAGTTCAGCTACGTCGCGGCCGCCCGCTTCCCCGCGGCGGGCGACGGCTCACCGGACCGTGTGGTGCGGCATCCGCAGATCCGCAAGGGACAGGTCCTCATCGACCTGTGCACGGTCGAGGACGGCCTGCGCCGCGACACCGTCAGCAAGCGGCACGGCGCGCTGTACCGTGCCGCCCGCGACGTCGCCTGGGGCGACGCGTGGCCGCCTCCTGCGGCGGAACCGGAGTAGCCCCGGGTCCGCGGGGCGACGGCCTGCCGCCGACGGCGTGCGGCACCGCGCGGGGCGCAGGGCCGCACCCTGCCGCGCGCTCACCGGTCGCCCAGCACCGCCATGGCCGCGTTGTGGCCCGGGACGCCGCTGACCCCGCCGCCGCGCACCGCGCCCGCCCCGCACAGCAGCACGTTCGCGTGCGCGGTCCCCACGCCCCAGGCGCCGCCGCCCGACTCCGCGTAGGGGAACGCCAGGTCGCGGTGGAAGATGTGCCCGCCGGGCAGGCCGACCTCCCGCTCCAGGTCGAGCGGGGACTTCGCCTCGATGCAGGGCCGCCCGTCCGCGTCCACCGCCAGGCACTCCGCCAGCGGTTCCGCGAGCACCGCGTCCAGCTGCGCCAAGGTCGCCTTGAGGAGGGTCTCCTTGGCCTGCGCGGGGTCGTCGGCGAAGAGCCGCGCCGGGGCGTGCAGCCCGAAGAGGGTGAGGGTGTGCACGCCTTGGGCGGCCAGGTCGGGGGCGAGGATCGACGGGTCCGTCAGCGAGTGGCAGTAGATCTCGGACGGCGGCGCCGTGGGCACCGCGCCCTCGGCCGCCTCGCGGTAGGCCCGGTCCAGCTGGGTGTACGACTCGGCGACGTGGAAGGTGCCGGCGAAGGCGTCGCGCGGGTCGACCGCGGTGTCGCGCAGCCGCGGCAGCCGCCGCAGCAGCATGTTCACCTTGAGCTGCGCGCCTTCGGGCTTCTGCGGGGCCGCCTCGCCCAGCAGTCCGGCCAGCGCGTACGGGGAGGCGTTGACCAGCACGTGCCCCGCGCCCACGCTGCCGCCCTCGAACGACACCTCGGCCCGCGTGCCGTCGGTTGCGACGGCCGTGACCTCGGTGCCGGTCAGGATCTCCGCCCCGGCCGACCGGGCCGCGTCCGCCAGGGCGTCGGTGAGGGCGCCCATGCCGCCGACGGGCACGTCCCAGTCACCCGTGCCGCCGCCGATGACGTGGTAGAGGAAGCAGCGGTTCTGCAGCAGGGAGGGGTCGTGCGCGTGGGTGAAGGTGCCGATCAGGGCGTCGGTCAGCACCACGCCGCGCACCAGGTCGTCCTCGAAGGCGGCCTCGACGGTCTCGCCCAGCGGCCGCTCGAACAGCGCCGACCAGGCCTCCGGGTCGTCCACGGTCCGCTCCAGCTCGGCCCGGGACGGCAGCGGCGCGGTCAGCGTCGGGAAGACGCGCTCGGCGACCCGCTGCGTCATGCCGTAGAAGCGCTGCCAGGCCTCGAAGTCGCGGTCGGAGCCGGTCAGCCGGACGAAGCTCTCGCGGGTCGCGGACGGCGACTCGGCGTCGACGAGGAGCCCGCCGTCGCCGTACGGGGTGTAGGAGGAGATGCGGCGGCGCCGGACGGCGAAGCGCAGCCCCAGGTCGTCGACGATCTTCCGGGGCAGCAGGCTCACCAGGTACGAGTACCGGGACAGCCGTGCGTCCAGACCGGTGAACGCCCGCGTGGAGACGGCGGCGCCGCCGGTGCCCGGGAGCCGCTCCAGCAGGAGCACGGAGCGGCCCGCGCGGGCGAGGTACGCGGCGGCGACCAGGCCGTTGTGGCCGCCGCCGACGATCACGACGTCGTACGAGGGGTGAAGGGGCAGCTGCGACATGGGCCCTTTCGTATCACGCTCAGTCGCGCAGCTCCATGGTGCAGCACTTCACGCTGCCCCCGGCCTTGTGCAGTTCGGACATGTCCACCGGCACCGGCTCGAAGCCGCGCTCGCGCAGCCGCCGCAGCAGCCCGGTGGCCCCGGAAGGGACCAGGACGTTCAGGCCGTCGCTGACGCAGTTGAGCCCGAAGGCCGTGGCGTCCTGGCGGGTGGCGGTCAGCGCGTCGGGGAAGAGCCGGCGCAGCACCGCGCGGCTGCCGGGGGAGAAGGCGTCCGGGTAGTACATGATCTCGTCGCCGGCGAGCACGCACAGCGCCGTGTCGAGGTGGTAGAAGTGCGGGTCGGTGAGCTCCAGGCCGATGACGGGGCGGCCGAAGAACTCCTGGAGCTCGGCGTGCGACAGCGGGCTGCTGCGGAAGCCCTTCCCGGCCAGCAGCCAGCTGTCGGTGACGGCGAAGTCCCCCTCGCCCTCGTTGACGTGGTGCGGGTCGTGCACCTCTCCGTAACCGCGGTTCAGGAACCACTCGCGGTGCGCGGGCGCCTCCGCGGCCCGCTCGGCGTTGGCGAAGCGGGCTCCGAAGACCCGGCCGTCGACCACGGTGGCGCCGTTGGCGGCGAAGACCATGTCCGGCAGGCCCGGCAGCGGCTGCAGGATCTCGACGGTGTGCCCCAGCGAGCGGTAGCGGTCACGGAGGTCCTCCCACTGGAGCAGGGCGAGCGCGGGGTCGACCGGCTTCGTGGGGTCCATCCAGGGGTTGATGGAGTACGTGACGCGGAAGTACGTGGGAGGACACATCAGATACCGGCGGTACGAGGCGGTGCGCGCTGCGCTCAATGAAGGCTCCTCGCGGTGTGGTTGAGGCCGTAGTGACATGGTGGACCCACAGCGGACACCCCGCACCGGATTGCGGACGCAAACACCCCCCGGCGGAGCCCTCCCAGAAGCACGAGGAGGCCGTCTGCCGGGTTGTCCAAAGTTCCCCTTATGATTCGGGGGTGTTCGATTCCAGGCACATCAAGACCTTCCACACCGTGGTCACGGCCGGCTCCTACTCGGCCGCTGCGGTGGCGCTGGGCTACACCCAGCCCGCGGTCACCCAGCAGATGAAGGCCCTGGAGCGCTCGGTGGGCACCGCGCTCTTCGTCCGCGTCGGGCGGCGCATGCGGCTGACCGAGGCGGGTGAGGCGCTGGCGCGGCACGCCGAGACGATCCTCGACAGCATCACCGTGGCCTGGGAGCAGATAGGCGCGGTGACCCGGCTGGAGACCGGCCGGGTGAGGCTGTGCGCCTTCCCCAGCGCCAACGCCACCTTGATCCCCGAGGCGCTGGCCCTGCTCGCGGCCGAGCACCCCGGGATACGGGTCGAGCTGCTGGGGGACGAACCGCCCGACTCGCTGGAGCGGGTCACCCGCGGCGAGTGCGACATCACCCTCGCCTTCACCTACCCGGGGCTGCACGAGGCGGTGCCGGACGACCTGGTCGAGATCCCGCTGCTGGAGGACCAGCTCATGGTCCTGATGCCGGCCGGGCACCGGCTGGCCAGGTCCCGCTCGGTCAGGCTCGGCGACCTGGCCGACGAACGCTGGATCGCCGGCTGCATGCGCTGCCGGGTCAACTTCCTCCACGAGTGCGCCGAGCTGGGCTTCGCCCCCGACATCGCCTTCGCCACCGACGACAACCTCGTGGTCCAGTCGCTGGTCGCGGAGGGGCTGGGGGTCGCGATGATGCCCGGGCTGGCGCTGTCCTTCATGCGGCTGGACCGGGTCACCGGCCGGCCGCTGGACCCCGTCTCCCGCCGCCGGGTCGCGGCGTACGTGCCGCGCGACCATCTGCGGATCCCGGCCGCGGCCCTGGTGCTCGACGCGCTCAAGGCGGTCGCCGAGCGGCGCAGCGGCTGCTGACCCGCACCCCATCCATAAGGAGGGGCAAAGCGGGGTGAAGGAACTGTCAGTGGACGCGCGGGCCCGTACGCACGGACGCTGCGGACATGACCTCCGCGACCGTTCCGGCGCTCTCCGCGCCCACCGCCCGGCTGGCCCGCCTCGTCGACGAGGTGCGCGAGACGGTCGGCCGCGGCCTGCCGCCCGGCCCGACGGCCCACCTGGTGGGCGAGCGGCTCGCGCCGCACCTCGGCGCCGCCGACCTGCTGGCCGAGCGGCACCGCGAGGGCGACCCGGACCGCTACCGGCAGCACATCCTGCACGCCGAGGAGGACGGCAGCTTCTCGATCGTCGCCCTGGTCTGGCTGCCGGGGCAACGGACGTCCATCCACGACCACGTCTCCTGGTGCGTCACGGGGGTGCACCAGGGCCAGGAGCACGAGCGCCGCTACCGGCTGGTCCCCGACGGCACCGGCTCCCGCCTCGTCCCGACCCAGGACGTCGTCAACGCCCAAGGCGAGGTCTGCGGCTTCGCGCCGCCCGGCGACATCCACCAGGTGTGGAACGGCGGGACCGGCAAGGCCATCTCGCTGCACATCTACGGTGCCGACATCTCCCGCCTGGGCTCCAGCGTGCGGCGGGTCTACCGGCTGCCGGTCGGCGAACGGTGAACCTCCGCACCGCGACGCGCACCCCCGTGCCCGTCCCCCGTGGGGCGGCGCCGACCGCCCGCCCCGCCGCGTCCCCCGCCGGAGGCGGCGCGGGCCGCCGCCGGGCCGCCGCGACCGTGCTGCCCGGCCTGCTGGTCACCGCCCTCGGCGCCGTCCTGGCGACCGCACTGCACCGGCTGCTGCCCGCCGTGCCGGTGCCCACCACCGCCGTCCTCCTCGGCATCGCCGCCGCGAACCTGCCGGGCCTGCGCGCGACCCTGCGCGGCCGGGCCCGGCCGGGGCTCACCTTCGCCGGGAAACGGCTGATGCGCATCGGCATCGTGATCCTGGGACTGCAGCTGGGCCTCGACGACGTGGTCGGCCTCGGCTGGGCCACGGCCGGCATGGTGGTGTGCGTCGTGGCCGCCACCTTCTGGGGCACCCTCTGGCTCGGCCGCCGCATGGGCCTGCGCGGCGACCAGCCGCTGCTCATCGCCACCGGCTACTCCATCTGCGGTGCCTCCGCCATCGGCGCGGTGAGCCAGGTCAGCGGCAGTGACGAGGAGGACGTGGCCGCGTCCGTCGCCCTGGTCACGCTCTGCGGCACCCTCGCCATCGGCGTGCTGCCGCTGCTGCACCACCCGCTCGGCCTGGACGACGTGCAGTTCGGCCGCTGGGCCGGGGCCGGCGTGCACGACGTCGGACAGGTCGTCGCGACGGCCCAGACCGCGGGCCCGGCGGCACTCGGTGAGGCGGTGCTCGTCAAGCTGATGCGCGTCGCGCTCCTGGCACCCCTGGTCGCAGCCGTCGCCTACGCCCTGCGCCGGCGGCACGCCATGTCGGGTGCCGCGGGGCCGGACGCCGCCGCCTCCGCGCGGCGGACCCCGCTGCTGCCCCTGTTCGTCGTGGGCTTCCTCGTCATGATCGCCGTGCGCAGCACCGGAGTCCTGCCGGCCGGCGTGCTCGACGGAGCACAGCAACTGCAGCAACTGCTGCTGGCCATGGCCATGGTGGGGCTCGGCAGCATGGTGCACCTGCGTGCCCTGGCGCGAACCGGGCCGCGTGTGGCCGCCGTCGGCCTGATCTCCTGGACCCTCATCGCCACCGTCTCCTACGCCGGTGTGCTCCTCACCAGTTGACGACCCCGGCCGGCGGCCCGACGACGAGCGCGGTACCGGCCTGCTGGAGGGTGCCGTCCAGGGCGGAGCCGACACCCGTCTTCCCGGCAGGGACGGTGGCCATGAGGCCGCCGACGGCAAAGCCGGTGCCATGCGCCCGGCACCCCGCCCGGGCCCGCCTCTAAGGTGAGCGCATGCCGACACCGCAGACCGACCCCGACGACGCCCTGCTCCCGGACACCCGCCGGGCCCTGCTGCACCGCGTCGCGGTCGCCCAGTCCAGCAGCCGCACCCCCTCCCTCGTGGGGGCCGTCGTCCGGGACGGCGAGGCCGTGTGGACCGGGGCGCGCTCCTGCGTGGACGGGCATGCCCCGGACGGGGACACCCAGTACCGGATCGGCTCCCTCACCAAGACCTTCGTGGCCGTCCTGGTGATGCGGCTGCGCGACGCGGGACGCCTCGGGCTGGACGACCCCGTCGAGAAGCACATCGGCGGCACCCCCGCCGACGGGGTCACCGTGCGCCAACTCCTCACCCACACCGCCGGACTGGCCGCGGAGACCCCCGGCCCCTGGTGGGAGCGCACGCCCGGCGCGCTGCGGCCGGAGACGGCCGACCTCCTCGGCGGGACGCCGCGGCTGCACCCCGCCGGCGAACGCCACCACTACTCCAACCCCGGGTACGCCCTGCTCGGCGCCGTCGTCGAGGCGCTCCACGACGGCCGGCCCTGGGACGAGGTGCTGACCGCCGAGGTCCTGGAACCGCTGGGGATGACCCGTACGACGCGCCGCCCGCAGGCCCCGCACGCCGGCGGCTGGGCCGTCCACCCGTACGCCGAGCTGATGATGGCCGAGGCCGTGCAGGACACCGGCCTGATGGCCCCCGCGGGCGAACTGTGGTCGACCGCCGACGACCTGTGCCGCTGGGCCGCCTTCCTCGCCGCGGGCGACGAGCGCGTCCTGGTGCCCGCGACGCTGGAGCAGATGCGCCGGCCGGCCGCGCCGGGCGGTGACCAGGGCCTCGGCGTGCAGCTGATGAAGACCCCGGACGGCCGGGTTCTGGTGGGGCACGGCGGATCGATGCCCGGCTTCGTGGCCGGGCTGTGGTGCGACACGGAGGAGGGACTCGGCGCGGTCGTCCTCGCCAACTCCACCACCGGCGCCCCGACCACGACGATCGCCGCCGACCTGCTGCGCATCGTCGCCGAGCGCGAGCCCCGCATCCCGGAGCCCTGGCGGCCCGACTCCGACCCCGACCCGGAGCTGCTCGCCCTCACCGGCCCCTGGTACTGGGGCACCGCCCCGCACGTCCTGCGCCTGCGCACCGGCCGCGACCTGGAACTCACCGCCCTGTCCGGCACCGCCCGCGGCGCCCGCTTCCGCGCGGAACCGGACGGCACCTGGACCGGCCTGGACGGCTACTACGACGGCGAGACCCTGCGCGCGGTGCGCGCCCCCGACGGCACCGTCGGCCATCTCGACCTCGGCTCCTTCGTCTTCACCCGCACCCCCTACGACCCGGCGGCCCCGGTCCCGGGCGGAGTCGACCCCTCGGGCTGGACCTCCCCCCTCGGCTAGGCCGCGTCCCCACATGAGCTCCCCCAGCTCCGCTGGGGGTGCCCCACCGCCCGGAGGGCGGGCCCAGCGGCTCCCCCGGCTCCGCTGGGAGGTGCCCCCAGGTGCGGTGCATCGCAAGGCGGAGAGTCGTCCTCGTAGTGGGCTACTCGGACGATTCGACAACTCCCCCTAGCCGAAGGCTGGGGGGAGTGCCGTGCCTGGGGCACCTCCCAGCGCCAGCTGGGGGAGCGCCGCGGGGCAGGCAGGACTTTGACGACGCGGCCTGCGCGGTACGGGCGCCCGAACGGCGGGGACCAGCCGGGCCGTCGCGGGTCAGGGGATCAGGCGGTCAGCGGGAACTCGCGGCCCAGCGCGGCGAAGACCGCCGAGTTGTGGGCGAAGGCCCGCCGGCACTCCTCCACGACGCGCTGCTTCTCGAGGTCGTCGACCGGCAGGGCGTCCAGCAGGCTCCGGTACTCGCGCTTGAACGCCGCGGGGTTGCCGATCGCGTCGAAGACGTAGAAGCGCACGCCGTCGCCCTTGCGGGAGAAGCCCCAGGTCTTCTCCGCGATGCCGCGGATGACCTGGCCGCCCGAGAGGTCGCCGAGGTAGCGGGTGTAGTGGTGGGCGACGTAGCCCGCCGGCCACGCGCGGGCGGTCTCGGTGACGCGGCGGGCGTACGCGAGGGTCTCGGGCAGCGCGCCGGCGCTGTCGCGCCAGCCGGGGGCGAGCAGGTGGTCCAGGTCGCGTTCCAGGGCGGCGACGCGCATCAGCTCCGGACGCAGGAAGGGCCCGGCCACGGGGTCGCCGGCCAGTTGCGCGGCGGTGTCCTCCAGCGCCCGGTAGACGAACCAGAGCTGCTCGGTGTAGCGCGCGTACGCTGCGACCCCCAGGCGGCCGCCGAGCAGGTCGCCGATGAACGTCGAGGTCTCGGCCTCGGTGTGCCGGTCGTGGCTGGCGGAGCGGATGACGGCCGAGAACGGTGCGGTCGCGGAGCCGTGGGCTGGCGTCAAGGGAATCCTCCTGCGTCGGGCCTGCAGGAATCGTTGCAACTTAGGGGACCCTAAGTCCATGGGTTGCCGACAACCTGTCGGGAAACCAGGTTAGCGCGGATCCGCCCTCCGGGGCGGACGGCGCGTCGTCCCGCGGGTGACGGTGGTCACGGAGGGGAGGCCGGTGCCGGTCGTCGCCCCGGGTGCCGCGGGCAGCGGGGACAAGCGGGGACAAGGGAAACGTGCCCGGATCCGCCCGGGACGGGGGACGCCCTGCAGGGGGACCCCGCGCGCGGCCGGAATGCGGACGGGGAGCAGGATGGTTTCCACCATCCGTGGATTCCGCTTACGGCCTTTCCCTCGTTACGTAGGGTGGAGCAAGGGTTCACGGGGCGAGGAAAGGGGCTCGATGGTCACCAAGGGCAGGTTGTCCGACTGGCTGCGCCGCAAGGCGGGGGAGCGCGGTGCCGGAGTGGACGGGGCCGCGGTCCGCGCGGCCGCCGGTGGCCGGAACGGGGACGACCTGCGCCGGGACGAGCTGCTCCTGGAAGCCGCGGACGCCGGCCTGCCGCTGGCGCCGGCCGCCCACCCGTCGCCCGTGTCCGGTTACCGCTGTTCCTGCGACCGGATCGGCTGCCCCACCCCGGGCACGCACCCCGTCTCCTTCGCCTGGCAGACCCAGGCCACCACGGACGCGGAGCAGGTCAGGCGCTGGCTGCGCGCGCACCCCCTGGCCAACTTCATCACCGCCACCGGCATCGCCCACGACGTCCTGGACGTACCCGCCGAGGCGGGCCGGATCGCCCTGGAGCGGCTGGCCGCCGAGGGTTCCGCGGCCGGGCCCGTCGCGGTCTCCGACGGGCGCATGCTGTTCTTCACCGCCACCCGTGCCACGGCCGACGAGGACGAGTGGTGGCCGTGCGAGCTGGACTGCCATCCCGAGACCCTCGACGAGCACCCGGGCCTGCGCTGGCACCACCGCGCCAGCTACGTGCTGCTCCCGCCCTCGCGTCTGCCCTCCGGCGCCACCGTCGCGTGGGTCGCCGGCCACGGCCCCGAGCAGGTGCTGCCCGACCCGCTGCCGCTGCTCGGGGTGCTGACCGACGCCTGCGCCCAGGTCGAGCCCGAGCCCGAGACGGCCGGCTGGCTGCACTGACCCCGGCCCGGGGGCCGTGAAGCGGTCGGGAGCCCGGCGGCCTCAGCCCTCGTCACCGACCGGAACCGCTGCGGACGGCCTGACGGCCGGCGCGCTGACCCTGCCGGGGCGCAGGAAGAGGAACATCGTGGGCGCGAGGTACAGCGCCCAGACCGCCACCTGCAGCCAGGTCGGGTCCGGCTGGAAGTTGAACACGCCCTTGAGCAGCGTCCCGTACCACGAGTCCGGCGGGATCTGGTCGCTGACGTCGAAGGCCTCGGTCCCCAGCCCCGGCAGCCAGCCGGCCTCCTGCAGGTCGTGGAAGCCGTACGCGAGCACGCCCGCCGCGACCACCACCAGCATGGCGCCGGTCCAGGTGAAGAACTTGGCCAGGTTGATGCGCAGCGCGCCCCGGTAGAACAGCCAGCCCAGCACCACCGAGGTCAGCAGGCCCAGCACCGCGCCCACCAGCGGGCGCACGCCGTCGTCGGTGGCCTGCACGGCGGTCCAGATGAACAGGGAGGTCTCCAGCCCCTCACGCCCCACGGCGAGGAAGGAGGTGATCACCAGTGCCCCGGTGCCCATGGCGATCGCGGCGTCCAGCTTGCCGTGGAGTTCGGCCTTCAGGTGCCGCGCGGTGCGCCGCATCCAGAAGACCATCCAGGTCACCAGGCCGACCGCGACGATCGACAGCGAACCGCCCAGCGCCTCCTGCGCCTCGAAGGTCAGCTCGGAGGAGCCGAACTGCAGGGCGGCGCCGAAGGCCATGCTCACCAGGACCGCGGTGCCGACGCCGAGCCAGACCGGCGGCAGCTTGTCCTTGCGGTCGGTCTTCACCAGGTACGCGACCAGGATGCAGACCACCAGGCTGGCCTCCAGGCCCTCACGGAGCCCGATCAGGTAGTTGGCGAACACCGCCGGTCACTTCCTCTCAGTCGTTCTGGAAGAGCTCGCGGCCCCACCAGTCGTCCTTGTCCCGGACGCCCGGCGGTACGGCGTAGACGGCCGAACCCACGTGCTGGATGTACTCGTTGAGGGAGTCGAGCTTCGCGAGCCGCATCTGCAGCGGCACGAAGCCGTCCCGGACGTCGCGCTGGTACGCGATGAAGAACAGCCCGGCGTCCAGGCGGCCCAGGCCGTCGGTGCCGTCGGTGAAGGAGTAGCCGCGGCGCAGGATCGTCACACCGCTGTTGTCCGGGTGCGCCAGCCGGACGTGCGCGTCCGGGAGCATCGCCTTGAAGTCCGGGGCGTCGTGCTCGCGCTGCCTGCCGATCGGAGCGCCCTCGCCCTTCGTCCGGCCGAAGATCTGCTCCTGCTCCTGCAGCGGGGTGCGGTCCCAGGTCTCGATGTGCATCCGGATGCGGCGGGCGACGAGGTACGAGCCGCCGGCCATCCAGGACGGGCCGTCCTTGGCGGACACCCACACGTGCTCGTCCTGGGTGGCCCTGTCGGAACCCGCGACGTTGTGCGTGCCGTCCTTGAAGCCCATCAGGTTGCGCGGGGTCTGCTCCTCGGGAGTGGTCGAGGAGGTCTTGCCGAAGCCGAGTTGCGACCAGCGCATCGCGACCTTGCCGAAGCCGATCCGGGCCAGGTTGCGGATGGCGTGCACGGCCACCTGCGGGTCGTCCGCGCAGGCCTGGACGCACAGGTCGCCGCCGCTGCGGTTCGGGTCGAGGGCGTCACCGGGGAACTTGGGCAGGTCCACCAGCGCCCCGGGGCGGTGCGCCTTCAGCCCGAAGCGGTCCGCGCCGTCCTTCGTCGTGAACAGTGAGGGGCCGAAGCCGATGGTGAGGGTGAGCCGGGAGGGCTGCAGGCCCAGCGCCTCACCGGTGTCGTCCGGCGGGGCCTCGGCGAGGCCTCCGACCGCGCCCTCGCCGACCGGCCGGCCCTGCGTCATCTTCCGGGCGGCGTCGGTCCATTCCTTCAGGAGCGCGACCAGTTCCCCGCGGTCCTCGGTCTTGACGTCGAAGGACGCGAAGTGGAGCCGGTCCTGCACCGGGGTCGTGATGCCGGCCTGGTTCTCCCCGTGGAAGGCGATCGCGCTGCCCGCGGCGCCCGCGGGCTGCACGTCGTCCCCGGAGCGGACCGCGGCCACGGCGCCGCCGGCCGCGGCGGCCGCGACGACGACACCCGCACCGGTCCAGCCGAGCACCTTACGACGCGACGTGACACTCTCATCGGACATGGTCCACAGCCCCCGGGGTTACTTGGCGACAGCCGAGGCGAGCTTCGACAGGGGCTCGGCGAGCGCGTTGACCGCGTCCGAGAGCTCCTTGCGCTGGTCCTTGCCGACGGTGTCGTAGGAGACGAACTCCGTGGTGCTGCCGCCCTTGCGGTACTTGTCGAGCAGCGCCGTCAGGGCCGGGAACTGCTTGTCGAGGTCGGCGGTGAGCGCCGCGTCGTTCTCGGCGGCGACCGGCTTCAGCAGTTCGTAGGCCTTCATCGCGCCCTCGACGTTGGCCTGAAAGTCCGACAGGTCGGTGTGGGAGTAGCGGTCCTCCTCACCGGTGATCTTGCCGGTGGCGACCTCGTCCAGCAGCTCCTTGGCGCCGTTGGCCATGCTGGTGGCGGTGATGTCGGCCTTGCCGACGCGGGTCTGCCAGTCCTTCAGGTCGGTGACGAGCTGGTCGGCGAGGGCGCCCTCCTCGGCCCCGGCCTTCTTGTCCTGCCACAAGGACTTCTCCAGCCGGTGCCAGCCGGTCCACTTCTGGCCGTCCTCCAGGCCGTCCTCGCGGGTGTCGGTCAGCGGGTCGATGTCGCCGAAGGACTCGGCGACCGGCTCGGTGCGCTCCCAGCCGACCCGGGAGGGCGCGAAGAGCGACTTGGCCTTCTCCACGTCGCCCGCCTTCACGGCGTCGGCGAACTGCTGGACCACCGGGATCGTCTGGTCGGCCTGCTCCTGGGCGTACTTGCGGTACGCGGCCACGGCGGCGTCCAGCCGCGGGTCGCTCTTGGCGGCGCCCTTGCCGGTGACGGTGATCTTCTGGCGGATGCCGTCGCCCTTCATGCCGGGCTTGCAGGCGATCTGGTACGTACCGGCCTTGATCTCGGCGGTGATGGTGGCCTTGGTGCCGGGGCCGATGTTCTCCCGCTCGGTCACGATCTGGTCGCTGGCCGTGTAGACGTAGACCTCGGTGACCTTGGAGCCCTTGTTCTCGACGGCCAGCTGCACGTGCCCGGCCGGGAAAGTCGTCCTGGAGACCTCGCACTTGGTGTCCGTCGCGGTCACCGTGACGGCGTCGGACGCCTTGCCGTCCGCCTTCTCCGCGCACCCGGTGACGGCGGTGACGGCGACCACTATGCCGGCGGCGGCTACTGCGGACATGCGGACGGCGGACATGCGGTCTCCAGGCGGCTCGGGAAGCTATGACTTAGGCAAGCCTCTCCTGTGAAAGGCTTGCCTAACCTATCCGAGGCCTATCGCGACACGGCCGCATTTCGGTAAAGGAATCCCCATGAGGAGGTCAAGGCAGCGTCAGGATCTCCGCGCCTGTGTCCGTCACCACAAGGGTGTGTTCAAACTGCGCGGTGCGCTTGCGGTCCTTGGTGACGACCGTCCAGCCGTCGTCCCAGATCTCGTACTCGTGGGTGCCCAGGGTCAGCATCGGCTCGATGGTGAAGGTCATGCCCGGCTTCATGGTCGTGGTCGCACGCGGGTCGTCGTAATGCGGGACGATCAGGCCGGAGTGGAAGGCGGTATTGATGCCGTGGCCCGTGAAGTCGCGCACGACACCGTAATCGAACCGTTTGGCGTAGGACTCGATGACCCGGCCGATCACATTGATCTGCCGTCCGGGCTTCACCGACTTGATGGCGCGATTCAGGGATTCCCGGGTGCGCTCCACCAACAGCCTTGATTCCTCGGCGACTTCGCCGACGAGATACGTGGCGTTGGTGTCCCCGTGCACTCCGTGGATGTAGGCGGTGACGTCCAGGTTGACGATGTCGCCGTCGCGCAGCCCCGTGGAGTCGGGGATGCCGTGGCAGATGACCTCGTTGATGGAGGAGCACAGGGACTTGGGGAAGCCCCGGTACCCGAGGTCCGAGGGGTAGGCCTGGTGGTCGCACATGTACTCGTGCGCGATCCGGTCCAGTTCGTCGGTGGTGACACCCGGCGCGATCGCCTTCGCCGCCTCCTCCATGGCCCGCGCGGCGATCCGCGAGGCGATCCGCATCTTCTCGATCGTCTCCGCCGACTGCACCTCCGGGCCGTCGTACGGCCGCGGCGCGGGCCTGCCCACGTACTCCGGACGCGGGATCGAGGCGGGCACGGGACGGGTGGGGGAGAGCTTGCCGGGAACCAGGACAGACATGTCAGCGAGTGTATCGGCGGCCGGTCGGGCAGCATGGCGGCAGGACGTCGTACGAGGAGGGACGATGGCGTTGTTCAGGCGAGTCCGCAAGCCCGCGGGGAAGCCCGGCGAGTGGTTCTACTGCATCGAGCACCACAAGGTCGAGGAGGGGCCGGAGTGCCCCGCCAAGGACCGGATGGGGCCGTACCCGAGCCGCGCGGACGCGGAGCGGGCGATGGAGACGGCCGCCGAGCGGAACCTGCAGTGGGAGAACGACCCGCGGTGGAAGGACCGCTCACGGGAGGGCGGGGAGGAGTGAGCCCGCCGGGGGCCGACGGGTGCACGATGGAAGGGTGAAGCTCGGGCTGGCCGGCGACACCATGCTCGGCCGCATGGTGGCCGCGCGGCTGGCCGAGGCCCCTCCGGAGGCGCTGTTCTCCGAGGAGGTCGTGGCCGTCGCGCGGGAGGCGGACCTCTTCGTCCTCAACCTGGAGTGCGCGATCTCCGACCGCGGTGAGCCCTGGCCCGACCCCTTCAAGCCCTTCTTCTTCCGTGCCCCGCCCGTCGCCGTGCGCGCCCTGACGCACCTGGGCGTGAGCTGCGTCAACCTGGCCAACAACCACGCCCTGGACTACGGCCGGACGGCGTTGCTGGACACGCTGGAGCACCTGGCCGCCGCGGGGATCGCCGCCGTCGGGGCCGGACCGGACGAGAGTGCGGCGCGCGCCCCGGCGGTGCTGGGCGGCCCCGGGGCCGCGGCGGGCCGTCCCAGCCTGGGCGTCGTCGGCGTCACCGACCATCCGGCGGAGTACGCCGCGGGACCGGACCGCCCCGGGGTGGCCTACGCGGACCTGCGCCAGGGCGTCCCGCGCTGGCTCACCGACGGCGTCGCGAGCCTGGGCGCGCGGACGGCGGCGGTGCTCGCCACCCCGCACTGGGGGCCCAACATGACCACCGGCCCGGCCCGCTACATCCGGGACGCCGCCGAGGCCCTGCGCACGGCGGGCGCCACACTCGTCGCGGGCAGTTCCGCGCACGTCTTCCACGGTGTGACGGACGGGGTGCTCTACGACCTCGGCGACTTCGTCGACGACTACGCGACCGATCCGCGGCTGCGCAACGACCGCGGCCTGTTCTTCCTCGTCACCTTCGACCCCGCCGGCCACCGCCCCGTCCGGCTGGAGGCGGTGCCGATCGCCCTCGACTTCTGCTTCACCCGGCTGGCCGACCGCGGTGAACGGGCCTGGATCGCCCGGCGGTTCCGGCGCGCCTGCGCCGGGTTCGGGCACCGGGTCACAGAGGAGGGCGGGCGGCTGGTGGTCCGCTGGGACGGCGAAGCTACCGACCCGTAGCACAGACGGCCCCCTCCTGTCCGAGATTCCGAACGGATTGAGGTCCAGACCAACGACGCTCCGTTTCCAAGGGCACGTGGACCGGATCCGACCGACGGCCGGTCGGAGGAAAGGGGCCCCCATGTCCAGGAAACGCACGATGAGCACCAAGCAGAAGATCGCGCTCATGACCGGCGCGGCCACCCTGGCCGGCGGCTTCGCCGTGGTGACCATGAGCATGGGTCATGCGTCGGTGGTGTGCGACGGGCTCGACCAGGCGCTGCGCAACAACGAGAGCTTCATCGCGGCCCAACGCGCCAATCCCGACTCCCAGTCGGCGGCCCGGATCGCCAACCGCGAGGCCGTGATCAAGCAGATCAACGTGCAGCGGGAGGCCTCCGGATGCGGTGCCGCGCAGGCGGCGCCCGCCGCCCCGGCCGGACAGGGTCAGGGTCAGAACCAGCAGGGCCAGAACCAGCAGGGCCAGAACCAGAACCAGGGTCAGGCCGCGCCGCCGGCCGGCGGCGCCGTCGGCCAGGTCGTCTGCGCGGGCTCGACGGTCACCCTCTCCGGCGAGAGCGGCGCGCCCGCCGCCTCCAGCAACCAGTTCCCGCTGGGCACCAAGCTCAAGGTGACCAACCTGGACAACAACAAGTCGACCACGGTGTCGGTGACGTCGACCTCGGGGAGTTGTGCGCTGCTGAACAACGCGGCCTTCGAACAGGTCCGGGAGCCCGGCAAGTTCCTGATCAGGAAGGCGCGCATCGAACGCGTCGGCTGACCGGGGGACCCCGCGGCCGGTCCGGGCCACTGCCGTACCAGGAAGCGGCAGTGGTCCGGACCTCTTGACGGGAGCACGACACTTCGCTTCAATCCGCGTGACAGGTCCAGACCAACGGTCCAGACCACTCGCACAGCGCAGCCCCCCGCCGCCCCCCACTGGGAGGTCACGTGCTCTTCCGTCGTCATGTCCCCCGTACCGGATCGCGCAGATCCCGCATCCTCGCCGGCGTCACCGCCGCCTTCCTCGCCGCCGCGGGCAGTCTGATCGCCCTGCCCGGCACCGCCCACGCCGCCAACCTCGTCGCCAACCCGGGCTTCGAGAGCGGCAGCCTCTCCGGCTGGTCCTGCTCCGGCGGATCGGTCGTCGGCAGCCCCGTGCACAGCGGCACCAAGGCACTCGCCGGCGCCGTCAGCAGCAGCGACACCGCCCAGTGCACCCAGACCGTCTCCGTGCAGCCCAACACCGCGTACTCGCTGACCGGTTGGGTGCGGGGCGCGTATGTCTACCTCGGGGTGACCGGCGGCGCGTCCACCTGGACCCCGTCCGCCGCCTCCTACACCCAGCTGACCGTCCCCTTCACCACCGGCGCCTCGCAGACCAGCGTCCAGATCTACGTGCACGGCTGGTACGCCCAGGGCACCTACAACGCCGACGACATCAGCCTCGACGGCCCCGGCGGCGGGGGCGGCGGTGACACCCAGGCGCCCACCGCGCCCAGCGGCCTGACCTCCACCGGCAAGACCTCCTCCAGCGTCTCGCTGTCCTGGAACGCCGCCACCGACAACACCGGCGTCACCAGTTACGACGTCTACCGCGGCAGCACCCTGGCCACCACCGTGACCGGCACCTCCGCCACCGTCACCGGCCTAGCCGCGAGCACCTCGTACACCTTCACCGTCAAGGCGCGCGACGCCGCGGGCAACACCTCCGCCGCCTCCAACGCCGTGACCGTCACCACCAACGCGGGCGGCGGCGGGGGCACCGGCTTCAAGCAGGCCGCGCCCTACCTCTACCTCGGCTGGGGCGACCCGCCGAGCCCGTCCACGGTGATGAGCGCCACCGGCATCAAGTGGTTCACGATGGCCTTCATCCTCTCCTCCGGCGGCTGCAACCCCGCCTGGGACGGCTCCCGGCCGCTGACCGGCGGCACCGACCAGTCCACGATCAACGCGATCCGCGCCGCGGGCGGTGACATCGTCCCGTCCATCGGCGGCTGGAGCGGCAACAAGCTCGGCCCCAACTGCTCCACGCCCGAGGCGCTCGCCGGCGCCTACCAGAAGGTGATCGACGCCTACGCCCTCAAGGCGATCGACGTCGACATCGAGAACACCGACGAGTTCGAGAGCGAGGTCGTCCAGGACCGCGTCCTGAACGCGCTCAAGATCGTCAAGCAGAACAACCCCGGCATCCGGACGATCGTCACCTTCGGCACGTCGACGACAGGCCCGAGTTACTGGGGCAACCGCCTCGTCGAGCGGGCCAACGCGCTCGGCGCCAACATCGACGTCTTCACGATCATGCCGTTCGACTTCGGCGGCGGCGCCGACATGTACGGCAACACCGTGAACGCCGCCGAGGGCCTGAAGGCCAAGCTGAAGTCCACCTTCGGCTGGGACGATGCCACCGCCTACGCCCACCTCGGCATCTCCGGCATGAACGGGCTGAGCGACCAGCAGGAGAACACCACCCCGGCCATCTGGACCCAGATCCGGGACTGGGCCAACTCCCACCAGATCGCCCGGCTCGCCTACTGGGCCGTCAACCGGGACCGCCCGTGCCCCGGCGGCGGCGTGACCAGCAACTGCTCCGGCATCAGCCAGAGCACCTGGCAGTTCACCTCGATCACCGCCGGCTTCACCGGCTGATCGGACCCCGCCCCCCACGGGTCAGGCGGCGGAGGACACCGTGTCCTCCGCCGCCTTCCGCATGTCCACGGCGTGCTCGTTGGTCCGGGCGTCGTACGCCATCAGCGTCGGCAGGCAGGCGGCCAGCGCCCCGACCGCCGCCACGCACGCCAGCCCGCCGGTCCACACCGAGGTGCGCAGGCCCAGCAGCGCGGCCGAGCCACCGGCCCGCACCTGGCCGAACTGGGGGCCGATGGTGAAGGAGAGCAGTTCGATGCCGGCCAGCCGGCCGCGCAGCGCGTCGGGGATGGTCTGGTTCCAGATCGTGGCCCGGAACACCCCGCTGACCATGTCGAACGCACCCGCCAGCGCCAGGAAGGCCAGCACCAGCCATACGTTGCGGGACCAGCCCGCCGCCGCCATGCACAGACCGAAGCCCGCCGCGGCGAGCACGATCGCCCGCCCGTGCCGGTGCACCCGGGAGGACCAGCCGCCGGTGAGGCTCATCAGCAGCGCACCCGCCGGCAGGGCCGCGTACATCAGGCCCAGCGACCAGGGCGCGCCCAGGTCGTCCGCCATGAAGGGGAACACGGCGATCGGGAACGCCAGACCGGTCGCCGCGATGTCCACCACGTAGGTGCCCAGCAGTTCCTTGCGGCTCCAGGCGTAGCGCGCCCCCTCCGCGATCGAGCGCAGCGAGGGGCGCTTCGCGTCGTGCGAGGGCGGTGAGGGCCGCAGCCCGAGGCCGAGGACGACCGAGAGGGCGAAGGTGAGGGCGTCGACGGCGTACGCCCACCGCAGGCCCGCGTACGCGATCAGCACACCCGCCAGGGAGGGCGCCGCGATCGCGCCGATCTGCCAGCGCAGCGCGTTCAGCGAGGCGGCGGCGGTCAGTTGCCCGTGCGGGACGATGCGCTGCACGATCGCGTCCAGGGCCGGCCGCTGGAGCCCGCCCAGCGCGCTGGTCAGCGCGGCGACCACGTACAACGGCCAGAGCACCGGCCGCGGCAGCAGGGCGTTGACCAGCAGCACGGCCGACAGCACCCCGAGGGCCGCCTCCGTCCACAGGATGAGCTTGCGCCGGTCCAGGGCGTCCGCGAGCGCCCCGCCGTAGAGGCCGCAGACGATGAGCGGCACCAGTTCGACGGCGCCGAGGGCGCCGACCGCGAGGGTGGAGCCGGTCAGCTCCTTGACCTGGACCGGGACGGCCACGAAGGTCAGGAAGCTGCCGAAGGTCGTGATCAGGCCCGCGCACCACATCAGGCGGAAGTCGCGCGAGGTCCGCCACGGTGCGAGGTCGGGAAGGAGTCTGGACACGAGGACGCATGCTCCGCGCGCTGGCCTCCCGGCGCAACCGGGTTTCTCCCTCCGCCGGGCACGGGCGGGGCACCGGCGGCCCGGTCAGCGCATCAGCCCCGCGGCCGCCAGCCGCTGCCGGACCACCGCGACGGCGGTGTCGTCCAGCGGGACCTGCGGGGGCGCCGTGGCCGCGCAGCCGATGACGCCGCGCAGCCGCAGCGCCGCCTTGAAGGCACCCAGCGCCGAGGAACTCGCGCCCATCGCGGCGGAGTCCGCCCCCGCGTCCACGATGGCGTAGAGCCGCGCGAGCCGGTCCTGCTCCGCCGCGGCCTCGCGCCAGCGTCCCGCGACGGCGTGCGCGTGGAGCCGTACGTAGCCGTGCGGATCCACGTTGCCGAGGCCGGGGACGACGCCGTGCGCGCCCGCCAGGAGGGCGCCGTCCACCGCGAGTTCGGACCCGGTGAGCAGCGCGAAGTGGGAGTCCAGGCCGCGGCGGCGCAACTCGGTGAGCAGCCGGCGCATGGGGCCGTCGGCGCCGCTGCTGTCCTTCAGGCCGGCCAGGGTGCCCTCCTCCGCGAGGGCCAGCACGGTCGCGGCGGGCAGCTTGGTGTGCACCGCCGAGGGGATGTCGTACGCGAACAGGGGCAGCCCGCCCGCCCCGTCCCGCACCCGCCGGAAGTGGTCGGCGATCTCCACCGGATGCGTCGCCGCGTAGAAGGGCGCGGTCGCCACCAGGGCGTCGGCGCCCGCAGCGACGGCGGCCCGCGCGTGCTCCAGGACACGCCGGGTGGTCATGTCGACGACGCCGGCGAGCACGGGCACCCGGCCCCCGACGGCCTCCACGACCGCGGTGAGCGCGGTGCGCCGCTGGGCGTCGGTGAGGAAGGCCGTCTCGCCGCTGGACCCCAGGGCGAAGACCCCGTGCACTCCGGCGGAGAGCACATGCCCGACCAGGGCGCGCAGGCCCTCGGTGTCCACGTCTCCCGTCTCCGTGAGCGGGGTGCACAGAGGTGGTACGACCCCGCGCAGCGGGCGGAGCGGATCGGTCCCGGTTGCGGTCATGGACCGCTTCCTACCAGCTCGCGGGCGGTGGCGACACCAACTGCTCGGCGAGCCGCGCGAGTCGGGGCAGCCGGTCCCGCAGCCGCACCCGGCGTCCGGCCGCCGCGCTGACCAGGTGCTGCAGCACGTCCATGCCGACCTCGGAGGGCTCCGGCGGCACGGTCAGCGCCTCGTGCGCCAGCCCGCGCAGCTCCGGGTCGCCCGCGTCCATCGCCAGCACCGTCGCGCCGGAGCGCCGCGCGTCCTCCACGCGCTCCAGCAGCCCGGCCTCGGCCCGCTCGGGGGTGACCACCAGCACCGTCTCGCCCCTGCGCGCCGCCTCCAGGCGGGCCGTCCCGACCGCGAGGTGCGCAGGCGCGCCCGGCGGCACGCGGTGCCGCACCAGCGTCGGCGACAGCTCCGGCAGCCCGCTCCAGGCGGCCTCGTCGTCCAGATGGGCCGCCATGTGCCAGGGCTCGTACTCCCCGCTGCCGACCAGCAGCAGCCCGCCCGCGGGCCCCCGGCGGACGGACCCGCGCAGGGAGCCGGCGAAGGACCGGGTCAGCTCCGGCCACTCGCTCCCGGACAGCAGTTCACGGACGACCTCGACCCGTACGGCATCCATGCACCGCATCCTCGCGGACCACGCACCGGCCCGGCCCCGCTTCGCGCCGTGCTCACCCGAACGGGGTCAGTCCGCGCCGCCCGCGGGCAGGGCCCTGGACACCCGCTCCCGTACGTCCGTGAAGTGCCGCCGCATGGCGGCCCTGGCCGCGCCCGCGTCCCCGGTGCGCAGCGCGCCGACGACGGCGCGGTGGTTGGCGACGACGCGCTCGACCGGGTCGTCGGCGGGCGCCAGGGCGGCGCCGACCTCGTGGTAGGCGCTCCGGAACAGGTCGACGAGCTGCAGCACGAGCTCGTTGCCGCAGGAGGCGTAGAGCAGCGCGTGGAAGGCCCGGTCCGCGTCGGGGTCGTCGACCATCCGGCCGGCGAGCGCGTCGAGTTCGTCCAGCCGCTGCGCCGGTATCGTCCCGGCGACCTCGCCTATCAGGCCGACCTCGAGCAGCTCGCGCACCGCGACGAGGTCGGCGAGGGCGCGCACCCGGGACCGCAGGTGGAAGGTGAGCGAGGGCATCAGCACCCGCAGCGGCGCCTCTCCGACGAACGTCCCCGTGCCGTGCCGGATCTCCACGATGCCGAGCGCCTGCAGCGCGCGCACCGCCTCGCGCACGCTGTTGCGGCTCGCACGGAGCAGGTCCATCAACTGCGGCTCGGTCGGCAGGGTGGCGCCGGGGGCGAGCCGCTGCTCGTGGATCAGCTCGATGATGCGGTCCTGGAGCCTCGGGCCGCGGCTCCTGCCGACGGTTCTGGTCACGGGCGGCCGCCTTTCCCTGTGCTGTCGTGCACTTTTGACGTTCCGTCAGCTGTCCCGTGCGGCCCGCACGGGACAAGGGACGTCCAGCGTCCACCCCGCGGCCGCGCATCGGGAGGCAACACCGATGTCATACCTCACATCCGTCGTCCCCCGAGCCAATACCGGCGTGTACGGGGGCTCTCACGCACCGCGGAGCGGCCGCGACGCGGGGCGGAGCGGGACGCGTCACAACGCCTGCGCGGGCCATGCACCGCCCCCACCTGGCAGGATCGCGGTATGACTGTTGACAGTGGCAATGAGACCCCCGCCCCCAAGGCCCCGGCGAAGGACCCCTGGGAGCTGCCGGACGTGTCCGGCCTCGTCGTCGGCGTCCTCGGCGGCACCGGCCCCCAGGGCCGCGGCCTGGCGTACCGGCTCGCCAAGGCCGGCCAGCAGGTGGTCATCGGCTCGCGCGCCGCGGACCGCGCCCAGGCCACGGCCGACCGGCTCGGCCTCGGGGTGCAGGGCGCCGACAACGCGGAGACCGCCCGCCGCAGCGACGTCGTCATCGTCGCCGTGCCGTGGGAGGGCCACGGCGAGACCCTCCAGGCGCTGCGCGGCGAACTCGCCGGCAAGCTCGTCGTCGACTGCGTCAACCCGCTGGGCTTCGACAAGCAGGGCGCCTACGCCCTGAAGCCGGAGGAGGGCAGCGCCGCCGAGCAGGCCGCCGCGATGCTGCCGGAGTCCCGCGTCACCGCCGCCTTCCACCACCTGTCCGCGGTGACCCTCGAGGACCCGGAGATCGACTCGATCGACACCGACGTCCTCGTGCTGGGCGACAGCCGTGCCGACACCGACCTGGTCCAGGCCCTGGCCGCGCGCATCCCCGGCATCCGCGGCGTCTTCGCCGGCCGGCTGCGGAACGCGCACCAGGTGGAGGCGCTGGTCGCCAACCTGATCTCGGTCAACCGCCGCTACAAGGCCCACGCCGGTCTGCGCCTGACCGACGTCTAGGCCCGCGGGGGCATGGGGGACAATGGGCGGGTTCGCGACCGACCCGACAGGAGCCGCCCCCCATGCCCCGCCTCGCCCTCTACGCGCTCGTCCTGTGCGCGCTCGCCGTGGCCGCCGCCGTCGTGTCCTTCGTGGAGGGCAGCTGGCTCGGTGTCTTCTGGATCCTGATCGCGGGTCTCACCAGCAACATGTGCTGGTACTACCTGCGCAAGGCGAAGGCCGAGCGGGAGTCCGCCGAGCAGCGGATCACTGGCTGAACGGGTCGCCCTTCCAGAACTGGAAGAAGGCGTAGCCCAGGCTCGACAGCCAGTCCGGGATCCCGAAGAGCGCCATCACCGAGTCGACGAAGCCGAAGAACGCGGAGTTGACCTCGGGGATCCACAGCACACCGAAGACGGCCAGCAGTCCGAACTGCCCGAACGGCTCCAGCTGGCGCCGCGTCCGGTACGACAGCCAGGGCTCGATCACGCCGTAGCCGTCCAGGCCCGGCACCGGCAGCAGGTTCAGGATCGCCGCCGTGACCTGCAGCATCGCCAGGAACGCCAGCGCGGACGCGAAGGGCGCGTGGGCCTGGTCCAGAGAGACGACGCCGAAGGTGAAGGGCAGCATCAGGGCGATCGCGAACAGCACGTTGGTCAGCGGGCCCGCGGCCGAGATGAGGCTGTGCTTCCAGCGGCCGCGGATCCTGCCCCGCTCGATGAAGACGGCGCCGCCGGGCAGGCCGATGCCACCCAGGATCACGAAGATCACCGGCAGCACGATGCTCAGCAGCGCGTGCGTGTACTTCAGCGGGTTCAGGGTCAGGTAGCCCTTGGCCCCTATCGAGATGTCGCCGCCGTGCAGCGCGGTACGGGCGTGCGCGTACTCGTGCAGGCACAGGGAGACGATCCAGCCGGACACGACGAACAGGAACACGGCGAAGCCGGTGCTGGTGGAGAAGTCCGTCCACACCGCCCAGCCCGACACGGCCATGATCGCGGCCAGGCCCAGGAAGATCGGGCTGATCTGCCGTTCACTGCGGGTTGCTGCGGTGGTCATCGTGCGGGCTCCTGCGGAGGCGGTGCGGCATCGGTCGTGGTGCTGGCCGCCCGATCATGCCATCCGGCCGCCGCCGGGCACACCCACGGCGGGATAACGCCCCGGCGACGCCGGACGTTCCTGCGGCCCGTCGGCGACGCCCGGGTCGCGACCGCGTTGCGATACGTCATCGATCGCACCCGCTCCGTCGCCGCTGGGGTCACGGCGGGCGCACCCTGAAGTCGTCCGGGGCCGGGGGGCCCGAGGACGGGGTCAGGACGGGGGAGCCATGACGTGGAAGAGGTTCGCCGTGCCGGCGCTGCTCGGCATCGCCGTGTGCGGCACGCTGACCGGGTGCACCGTGCCGGTGGCGGGTACCACCGGTATCGCCGTGAGCGAGGACGGCAGGCCGTTGGGTGTGATAGTGGTCTGCCACGACCACATCGACGGGGCCACGCTGTACGACTCCGACGCGGATGACGCCTCGGCTCGCCTCGGCAGGTGGAGCCGCGGCAAGCCGGCCACGGGGTTCACGGTGTGGTCGCTGGAGAGCGGCGGCAGGGGCTGGAGCGCAGAGGTGCCGGCGTCCGCCCCCTTCCCACCGCACCGTACGTACAGCCTGTACGGCTGGACCCGGGACGCCTCTTGGTCGACGGCGCACGTGAGGTTCACGGCGGCACAGTTCGCCGGGCTCGAGCCCGGTCAGGTCCGCTGGTTCAAGGGCATGGGGGAGCCGGGCACCGACGGGGATGGCAACGCCACGACGTCGATGGGGGAGTTCCGGGCGGACGCGTGCGAAGGTATGTGACCGGTTCTTCGTCTGCGGCGCCGTTGTGGTTGCGGTTGGGGTTTCTCCCCCGCCCTAGGCGCAACGAAGCCGCACACAACCGCCGGGCAGCCCGGCGCAGCCGCCCGCAGGCGCAAACAACCCGCACACGACAACGGGCCGCAATCACAACCCGGGGGCGGACTCGCTCGCCGCTCGGACAGAATGGGGGCGTGCGTTACGGCATTCTCGGGACGACCCAGGCTCACCGCGGCGACGGCACCGTCGTGCCGCTGGCCGGTACGCGGCTGAGGGCGCTGCTCGCCGCGCTGGCGCTGCGCCCCGGGCGGGTGCGGACCACCGAGGCGCTGATCGACGAGGTGTGGGAGGGCGAACCACCCGCCGACGCGACCGGGGCGTTGCAGGCCCTGGTCGCCCGGTTGCGCCGGGCCGTGGGTCATGAGGCCGTCGGCTCGGTGGACGGCGGCTACCGCCTGGTCGCCGCGCCGGACGCCGTGGACCTGTACCGCTTCGAGCGGCTCGTGGAGGACGGCGGCCGGGCGCTCGCCGACGGCGACGCCGCCAAGGCCGCCGAGGCGCTGGACTCCGCGTTGGCGCTGTGGCGCGGCCCGGTGCTCGCCGACCTTCCGGACCGTGGGTCCGTCGCGCCCCGCTACGACGCGTTGCGGCTGGACGCCCGGCGGCTGCGGATCACCGCCGAGGTGGCGCTCGGCCGCGCCGAGCAGGTGCTGCCGGAGGCGGTGGAGCTGGCGGTGGCCCATCCGCTGAACGAGGCGGTGCAGGTGCTGCGGCTGCGTGCGCTGCGCGAGGCGGGCCGGGGCGCCGACGCGCTGGTGGCGTACGAGGAGGTGCGGCGCGAGCTCGCCGACACGCTGGGCACCGATCCGGGCCCGGAGCTGCGCGCCCTCCACGCCGAGCTGCTGAATCCTTCCGTCCCCGCCCCCGCCAGGGACGCCGCATCGGCGCCGCCCTCAGGGAGCCCGGCGCGGCTCGGCAACGCGCGGGCCCGGCTGACCAGTTTCGTCGGCCGCGAGGCGGACCTGTCCGCGATCGCCGCGGATCTGGCGGTAGCGCGGCTGGTCACCGTCACGGGCCCCGGCGGCACCGGCAAGACCCGCCTGTCGCAGGAGGCCGGCGACCTGGTCGCCGGGCGCTGGCCGGACGGCGTCTGGTTCGCGGAACTGGCTCCCGTGGAGGACCCGCGCACCGTGGCCGTCGCCGTGGTGAACGCGCTGGGCCTGCGCGAGACGCTGCTGCACGCGGCCTCGGCGACCGAGGCGGCGCTGGCCGCAGAGGCGAAGGGGGCCGTGGCCAAGGACCCGCTGCTGCAGCTCACCGAGTACTGCGCGGAGCGCCGCATGCTGCTGGTCCTGGACAACTGCGAGCACGTGATCGGCGCCGCCGCGGAGCTCGCGGAGCGGCTGCTCGCGCACTGCCCCGGTGTGGCGGTGCTGGCCACCAGCCGCGAACCGCTCGGCGTGCCCGGCGAGCTGATCCGGCCGCTGGACCCGCTGCCGCAGACCCCCGCCCTGCGGCTGCTCGCCGACCGCGGCGCGGCGGCCCGCCCCGGCTTCACCCCGGACGAGGACCCGGAGGCCTGCGCTGAGCTGTGCCGCAGGCTCGACGGACTGCCGCTCGCCATCGAACTGGCCGCGGCCCGGCTCCGGATGATGACGCCCCGCCAGCTCGCGGACCGGCTCGACGACCGCTTCCGCATCCTCACCGCGGGCAGCCGCACCGTGCTGCCCCGGCAGCAGACGCTGCGCGCGGTCGTCGACTGGAGCTGGGGCCTGCTCAGCGAGGCCGAACGGACCGTGCTGCGACGCTTCGCCGTGTTCGCCGGCGGCTGGGACCTGGCCGCCGCCGAGGCGGTGTGCGGCGAGGACGGCGGCGACGTGGACGCCCGTGACGTCGCCTCCGTCCTGGCCTCGCTCGTCGACAAGTCGCTGGTCGTCGCCGACCTCGCCGAGGACGGCGCGCGCTACCGGATGCTGGAGACGATCGGCGAGTACGCGGCCGAACGCCTCGACGAGGCCGGTGAGCGCGACACCGTGGGGCGCCGCCACACCACGTACTTCCGCGAGTACGTGCGCACCGCCGACCCCGAGCTGCGCGGGCCGCGCCAACTGCTCTGGCTGGACCGGCTGGAGCGCGAGCACGAGAACCTGCGGGCGGCGATCCGCCGGGCGGTGGACACCGGGGACGAGCAGGAGGCGCTCTGCCTGGTGCTGGCCTGCAGCTGGTTCTGGGAGATGCGCAACTATCGCAGCGAGATCGGCCACTGGCCGGCCGTGGTGGCCGCGATGAGCCCGGTGGACGCCTTCGCCGAGCCGCTGCGGCTCCCGCCGCTGGACCGCGGGCCGCTGGAGGACCCGCTGCCGATGACGCCGCGGCAACTCACCGAGGCGCGGCGCTGGGTGCGCACCGGCGAGGTGCTGGCGTACATGGGCGAGCACGACGTGTGGAACGATCCGAGGCTGGTCGGGCTGGGCGAGGCGATCATCGAGGCCTACCCGCCGGAGCTGCCGCAGGCCAGCATGCGTCCCGGGCTGTTCCGCGTGCTCGGCGCGATGCTGACCGGTCGCTTCGACCGCATGCCCGAGCTCATCGACGGCACGGTGGAGAGCTGCCGGCTGCACGGCCGGGTGTGGGAGCTGGCGTTCGCGCTGCAGTTCCGCGCCAAGGTGATGAACGACGTGGAGGGCCGGCTCGACGCCTCCATGGACGACATCCGCGAGGCCAGGGAGCTGTTCGGCCGGGTCGGCGACGACTGGGGCATGGCCGAGGCGCTGGCGGCGGAGGCCGAGGCGAGCGCCAACGCCGGCGACTGGGCGCGTGCCGCGGACAGCTGCCGCCTGGCCATCGAACTCGCCCGCAAGCTCGGCGCGTACCAGCACGTGCCGATCATGATGGTCCGCCTCGGCGACGCCCTCGCCAACGCCGGCGACCTGGAGGAGGGGGAACGGCTGATCCGCGCGGGAGTCGCCGAGGCCGCGTCCTTCCGGCCGGTGGGCGACGACGCGGGCTACTACGGCAGGGTGCTGCTCATCGCCCTGCTCGCCCGGCGCGGTGAACTGGACGAGGCCTTCGCGCTGCTCGACGCCATGCAGGCCGACCCGCCGCGCGGCATGCCCTCGTTCATCGTCGGACTGCTCGCCGCCATCCGCGGCTGGCTCACCGGCATGGCGGGCGACCCGTACGGGGGGCTGCGCCATCTCGCGGAGTCCGTCGCCTACATGGAGGGGCATCCGCTCAGCCCGGTCATCGGGCCGCGCATGGGCGTGCTGCTCTTCCCGCCGGGCGTCGCGCTCTTCACCGGGATCGCCGGGCTGCGCAGCGGCGACGACGTCCGCGGCCCCGCGCGCCGCGCCGCGGTGGTGCTGGGCGCGCACGACGCGCTGCGGCAGACCGCCTGCACCCCGTGGGAGCGGACGAGCATGGACGAGGACGCGGTGCGGCTGCGCGGGCACCTGGGCGAGGAGGACTTCGCGGCGGCCTACCGCGGGGGCCGGGGGCTCACCTTCCCCGAGGCGGTCGAGCTGCTGCGCGAGCCCGTCTGACGCGTCCTCAACCCGCCTTCTTGCGGGGCGTCGTCTTCTTCGCCGCGGTCTTCTTGGCCGCCGCCTTCTTCGCGGGGGCCTTCCCGGCGGCCGCCTTCTTCGCCGGGGCCTTGCCGGAGGCGGTCTTCTTCGCTCCGGCCTTCTCCCCGCCGCGGGCGTCGATGCTGGCCTGGAGCGCGGCCATCAGGTCCACCACGTTGTCGGGGGCGGCGGCGACCTCGGCCATCTCGGGGACGGGTTCGCCCTCCAGCCGGGCGGCGACGAGCTCGTCCAGCGCGTGCTGGTACTCGTCGTGCATCGACTCCAGGTCGAAGTCCTCGGAAAGGGTGTCCATCAGGCTCTGCGCCATCTTCAGCTCCTGCGGCCGCACGGTGACCTTCTCCGGCGGCGCCAGCCCCTCCGCGGCGCGGAGCTCGTCGGGCCAGTACATCGTGTGCAGGACCAGCACGTCCTGGTGGACGCGCAGCAGCGCCAAGGACTCGCGGGTGCGCAGCGCGATCTTGGTGACGGCGGCCTTGCCGCTGCTGCTCAGGGCCTCGCGGAGCAGGACGTACGGCTTGGCGGCGGCGGTCTCCGCGCCGACGTAGTAGGCCCGCGACAGGGACAGCGGGTCGATCTCGTCGGCGTCGACGAAGGCGAGCACGTCGATCAGCTTCTTGCTGGGCAGGGGGAGGGCGGCCAGGTCCTCGTCGGTGAGCACCACCGTGCGGCCGGTCTCGTCCTCGTACCCCTTGGCGATCTCCGCGTAGGGGACCTCCTTGCCCTCCTTCTCGCAGTACCGCTTCATGCGGATGCGGCCGCCGTCCTCGGCGTGCACCTGGTGCAGGGAGACGCCGTGCTCCTCGGTGGCCGCGTAGAGCTTGACCGGAATGGAGACCAGCCCGAAGCCGATCGCACCTTTCCACATGGATCGCATACTTTCGTCCCTTTCCGGGGACTTTCCAGACTATGCCCGCCCCGTCAGCCTCGCCCGACCGGCAGACGGTCGAGGTGGACGGCCGCCGTGTGGTCCTCACCCACCTGGACAAGGTCGTCTTCCCGGTCACCGGTCACACCAAGGCACAGCTGCTGCAGTACTACGCCCGTGTCGCCCCGGTGCTGGTGCCGCACGCCGCCGGTCGCCTCGCCTCCTTCGTCCGCGCCCCCGAGGGCCCGCACGCCCAGCGCTGGTTCGCCAAACGCCCGCCCAGTGGCACGCCCGACTGGGTGACCACCGCCGGGGAGGCCGACGAGCCGCACATCGTCGTCGACTCCACCCCGGCCCTGGTCACCATGGCCAACCTCGGCGCCTGGGAGGTGCACGTCCCGCAGTGGACCGTGGCGGGCGGACGCGACGCCCACGACCGCCTCGTCCTCGACCTCGACCCCGGCGAGGGCGCCGACCTCGTCCTGTGCTGCCGGGTCGCCGAACGCCTGCGGCAGATGATGGAGGACGACGGGCTCGTCTCCTTCCCCGTGACCTCCGGCAGCAAGGGGCTCCACCTCTACGCGCCGCTGCGACCCGCCACCGAGGCAGCCGCCACGGGCTACGCCAAGGCACTCGCCGCCCGCATGCGCGACGAGCACCCCGGCCTCGTCGTGTTCTCCATGACGCGCAGCCTGCGCGCCGGGAAGGTCTTCATCGACTGGTCCCAGAACGCCTCCGCGAAGACCACCGCCTGCCCCTACACCCTGCGGCTGCGCGACCGCCCCGGCGTCGCCGCGCCCCTCACCTGGGACGAGGTCGCCTCCTGCCGGAAGGCGGAGGACCTCGCCTTCACCCCGGAGGAGGTCCTGCAGCGCACCGCCGACCACGGCGACCCGCTGGCCGCCCTGGACGACCCCGCCGGCCGCGGCACCCTGCCGTGACGGGCGCCCCCTCGTGACCGATCCCCTCCCGCTCCCCGTGCGCGTCGCCCTCGCCCGCCGCGTCGACACCGTACCCGCGGCCGACGCCCTCCCCGGCGGCTGCGCCTACGAGCCGAAGTTCGACGGCCACCGCATGGTCGTGCTCACCGACCCCGTACGCCTGCAGACCCGTTCCGGCCGGCTCGTGACCCCCACCTTCCCCGAGATCGCGGAAGCCGCCGGGGCCCTGCCGGCCGGCACCGTCCTCGACGGCGAGGTCGTCATCTGGCGGGACGGCCGCGTCGACTTCGGCGCCCTCCAGCGCCGCGCCCTGCGCGGGTCGCGCCGCCGTACCGACCTCCCCGCCAACTACGCGGCCTTCGACCTGCTCGCCACCGCCGGTACCGACCTGCGCGGCCGGCCGTACCACGAACGCCGCGCGGCCCTCGTCGCGCTGCTGGAACCGCTCGGGCCGCCGCTGCAGGCCGTGCCCATGACGACCGACCGCGACGAGGCCGTCCACTGGTACGCCTCGCTCGCCCCGGCCGGCATCGAGGGCCTCGTCGTCAAGGGCCGCGGTCAGCGCTACCGCCCCGACCGCCGCGACTGGCTCAAGCTCCGCCACGCCGTCCCGCAGGACGCCGAGGCCATCGGCTTCACCGGCACCCCCCGCGCCCCCCGCGCCCTCGTCCTCGAC
>NZ_JARAVO010000054.1:0-42221 GCF_033792805.1 Streptomyces sp. PA03-1a | reverse complement strand
GCCCCCGCCCCGGCCGGCGCGGGCTCCGCCGCGGCGGCCGGGGCGGGGGCGGCAGCGGGGGCGCCCGTGCCGTCGTCGATGACGGCCAGCTCGGCGCCGACCTCCACCGTCTCGTCCTCGGCCACCTTGATGGAGGAGAGGATGCCCGAAGCGGGCGCCGGGATCTCGGTGTCGACCTTGTCGGTCGACACCTCGAGCAGCGGCTCGTCGGCCTCGACGCGTTCACCCTCGGCCTTGAGCCAGCGGGTGACGGTGCCCTCGGACACGCTCTCGCCGAGCGCCGGCAGGGTTACGGAAACCGCCATGGTTTCGGTTGCTCCTAACGATCTGTGCGGATCTGTCTGCGTGTCCGTGGGTCAGTCGTGCGAGTGAAGGGGCTTGCCCGCGAGCGCGAGGTGCGCCTCGCCGAGGGCCTCGTTCTGCGTCGGGTGCGCGTGGATGAGCTGCGCGACCTCGGCCGGCAGCGCCTCCCAGTTGTAGACCAGCTGGGCCTCGCCCACCTGCTCGCCCATGCGGTCGCCGACCATGTGGACACCGACCACGGCGCCGTCGCGGACCTGGACGAGCTTGATCTCGCCCGCGGTCTTGAGGATCTTGCTCTTGCCGTTGCCGGCCAGGTTGTACTTCAGGGTGACGACCTTGTCGGCGCCGTACAGCTCCTTGGCCTTGGCCTCGGAGATGCCGACGGAGGCGACCTCCGGGTGGCAGTACGTGACGCGCGGCACGCCGTCGTAGTCGATCGGCACGGTCTTCAGACCGGCCAGCCGCTCCGCGACGAGGATGCCTTCGGCGAAGCCGACGTGGGCCAGCTGCAGGGTCGGGACGAGGTCGCCGACCGCGGAGATGGTGGGCACGTTGGTGCGCATGTACTCGTCGACGAGGACGTAGCCGCGGTCCATGGCGACCCCGGCCTCCTCGTAGCCCAGGCCCTGGGAGACCGGGCCGCGGCCGACGGCCACGAGCAGGACCTCGGCCTCGAACTCCTTGCCGTCGGCCAGGGTGACCTTGACGCCGTCGGCGGTGTACTCGGCCTTGGAGAAGAAGGTGCCGAGGTTGAACTTGATGCCCCGCTTGCGGAAGGCGCGCTCCAGCAGCTTCGAGCTGTTCTCGTCCTCGACCGGCACGAGGTGCGGCAGGCCCTCGACGATGGTGACGTCGGCGCCGAAGGACTTCCACGCCGAGGCGAACTCGACGCCGATGACACCGCCGCCGAGGATGATCGCGGACTTCGGCACACGGTCCAGGACCAGCGCGTGGTCGGAGGAGATGATGCGGTCGCCGTCGATGGCCAGGCCCGGCAGCGACTTCGGCACGGAGCCCGTCGCCAGCAGGACGTGCCGGCCGGTGTAGCGCTGGCCGCCCACGTCCACGGAGGTGGGGGAGGAGAGCCGGCCCTCACCGGTCACGTAGGTGACCTTGCGGGAGGCCACCAGGCCCTGCAGGCCCTTGTAGAGGCCCGAGATCACGTCGTCCTTGTACTTGTGGACCCCGGCGATGTCGATGCCCTCGAAAGTGGCCTTGACACCGAACTGATCGGCCTCGCGGGCCTGGTCCGCGATCTCACCGGCGTGCAGCAGAGCCTTCGTGGGGATGCAGCCGCGGTGCAGGCAGGTGCCGCCGAGCTTGTCCTTCTCGATCAGGGCGACGTCCAGACCGAGCTGCGCCGCACGCAGCGCTGCGGCGTAGCCGCCGCTACCGCCACCGAGGATCACTAGGTCGAAAACGGTGCTGGCGTCGTTCGCCACGTCACGTCCTCCATGCATGGATACGCCGGAGCCGGTCCGTCATGACCGGGCGGCGGCTTTTGTTCGGCCGCTTCTGTTAAACGGGGCCCTGTCGTGCCGAGACAACATCTTCGCAC
Organism: Streptomyces sp. PA03-1a; assembly: GCF_033792805.1. Classification (NCBI taxonomy): domain Bacteria; kingdom Bacillati; phylum Actinomycetota; class Actinomycetes; order Kitasatosporales; family Streptomycetaceae; genus Streptomyces; species Streptomyces sp. PA03-1a. The sequence continues at coordinate 40,360 of NZ_JARAVO010000054.1, read as the reverse complement.
TTGTTCGGGGCCGACGAGGCACCGGGCCGGTGTCTGAGACGTACGGAACGTCCCCGGCCGGGGCTACTCGCCGGTATCCCTTGCGAAATACGGAGCGGTTGCACTCTTTGCTCGCCCTTGGCGAACGCGTACGGCCCCGGATGCCATACCCGGGGCCGTACGGAATGTGCCGAGGCTTACACCGCGGTCAGAGCAGCTCGCCCTCGCCGGCCTTCTCGGCCACGCGCACCAGGGTGCGGATGGCGGAGCCGGTGCCGCCCTTGGGGGTGTAGCCGAAGGGGCCGGACTCGTTGAAGGCGGGGCCCGCGATGTCCAGGTGGGCCCAGGTGATGCCCTCGCCGACGAACTCCTTCAGGAACAGGCCGGCCGCCAGGCCGCCGCCCATGCGCTCGCCCATGTTCGCGATGTCCGCGGTGGGGGAGTCCATGGCCTTGCGCAGGTCGGCCGGGAGCGGCATCGGCCAGGACTGCTCGCCGACCTCGGTCGCGACCTCGTGCAGCGCGGTGCGGAAGGCGTCGTCGTTGGCCATGACGCCGAAGATGCGGTTGCCCAGGGCCAGCACCATGGCGCCGGTCAGGGTCGCCACGTCGATGATCGCGTCGGGCTTCTCCTCCGAGGCGCGGGTGAGGGCGTCGGCCATCACCAGGCGGCCCTCGGCGTCGGTGTTGAGCACCTCGACGGTCTTGCCGCTGTACATCTTCAGCACGTCGCCGGGGCGGGCGGCGCTGCCCGAGGGCATGTTCTCGGCGAGCGCCAGCCAGCCGGTGACGTTGACGGGCAGGCCGAGGCGCGCGGCGGCGACCACGGTGGACAGCACGGCGGCGGCACCGCTCATGTCGCACTTCATGGTCTCGTTGTGACCGGCCGGCTTCAGGGAGATGCCGCCCGAGTCGTAGGTGATGCCCTTGCCGACCAGTGCCAGGTGCTTGGCGCCGCGGCCCTTGGCACCCGTGTAGGCGATCTTCACCAGGCGGGGCGGGTTCGCCGAGCCCTGGCCGACGCCCATGATGCCGCCGTAGCCGCCCTTGACCAGCGCCTTCTCGTCCAGCACCTCGATCTTGAGGCCGTGCTCCTTGGCGGCCTCCTGCGCGAGCGCGGCGAAGGACTTCGGGTGGAGGTCGTTCGGCGGCATGTTGATCAGGTCGCGCGCCCGGTTGACCTCCGCCGCGATGACGGCGGCCCGCTCGGCGGCGGCCTTGAACGCCTTGTCCCGCGGCTTCGCGCCCACCAGCGCGACCTCGGCGAGCGGGGCCTTGCCGTTGGACGACTGGTACGCGGTGTACGTGTAGGCGCCGAGCAGCGCGCCCTCGGCGACCGCCTGCGCGGCGTCCGCGTCCTGCACCGGAAGGGCGTAGGCGGCCTTCTTCGACCCGGCCAGCGCGCGGGCGGCGGCGCCGGCGGCCTTGCGCAGCGCCTCGGTGTCGTACGCGGCGCCGTCGGCCGGGGCCTCACCGAGCCCGACCGCCAGCACGACCGGGGACTTCAGGCCGTCCGGGGCGGGGAGCTTGGTCACCTCACCCTCCGCGCCCGAGGCGCCCAGTGTCTCGAGCGTCGCGGCGAGCCGGCCGGAGAAGGCCTGGTCCACCGCCTCCGCCCCGGCGGCGACCTCGGGGCCCTTGGCGCCCTTGGTCACGCCGACGACGACGGCGTCAGCGCGCAGCGCTGCCGCGGAGGAGGTGCTGAGAGTCAGTGCAGTCACGGTGATGCGGATCCTGTTCCTTCGGGGGTCCAATACTTGACGCCGGACTCCGTCCGGCTCCCTCGTGCCCGACGCCGGGCGTCCTTCGCGGCACGGGCGGGGGTGCAGCACCGACCTTACGCTCACTCCTGTCGCTTGCGACCACGACCTGCGCCCATGGCGGCGAAGGCGCGGGTTTTCCCTATGGGAACGCGCCCGCGCGGCACCCCGGGCAGGGTCCCGATCCCCTTCCGCCCGGCGGGAGTCGGGGCGCCGGACCGCATCGCGCCCGGTCGCCGTGCGGCGCTCAGCCCAGGGTGAGCACCAGCAGCGCGGCCGTCGCGGCGGTCTCGCACAACGCGCCGAAGACGTCACCGGTGACGCCGCCCAGGCGCCGGCGGCACCGCCGCAGCAGCAGTTCCGCGGCGGCCAGGGCCACCGCCGCCGCCGCCGCACAGCGCGCCGCGTCCGGCACGCCGAAGGCGGCCCCGCAGCCGGCGCAGACCGCCACTGTCAGCGCGGCCGACGCCCAGGCGGTACGGGCGGGGACCGCGCCCGCCACGGCCGCGCCGAGCCCGCCGGGGCGAGCCGGGGGCACACCGTCACGGCAGGCCAGCGTCATCGCGGCGCGGGCGGTGAGCCCGGCCAGGGCGGCGGCGACCGCACCCCGGGTCCAGGACTGGCCGTACAGCTCGGCGAGCGCGGCGACCTGGGCCAGCAGGACGAGGACCAGGGTGAGCACACCGAAGGGCCCGATGTCGGACTGCTTCATGATGCGCAGCGCGTCCTCGGCGGGCTTGCCGCTGCCCAGCCCGTCGGCGGTGTCGGCCAGCCCGTCCAGGTGCAGCCCCCGCGTCAGGGCGGCCGGTACGGCGGCGCTCGCCACCGCGGCGGGCAGCGGCCCCGAGCCGAGGAGCAGCAGGAGTCCGCCGGCCGCCGCCGCGCACAGCCCCACGACCAGCCCGGCCACGGGCGCCCAGAGCATCCCGGCGCGGGCCGCCGGGCGGTCCCAGCGGGTGACCCGGACCCGCAGCACCGTCAGGGTGCCGAAGGCGAAGCGCAGTCCGTCGGCGGCCGTGACGGCAGGGTCCGCGGGAGCGGGTGCGGGGTCGGCGGTCATGGCGTGCAGGGTAACCGCCGGGCCGGAACCGTATAGTGCCGCGTACGGGGCGAATCTGGAGCAATCGGCATGGGCGACTGGTGGTACCGCAACATCATCGAGCCGGGAAAGCTGCCGCTGCTCCTTGCGCTGGGCGCGTTCGTACTGACCTTCCTGGTCACCCGGATGATCACCCGTCTCATCCGGGCCGGCAGGGGCCCCTTCCGCAACATCTCCTCGGGCGGCACCCACATCCACCACGTGGTGCCCGGGATCATCCTCATGACGATCGGCGGCTTCGGGGGCGTCGCCAGTTCCTCACGGGGCTTCGGCGCCTACCTGTCCGCGGTCCTGTTCGGCGCCGGAGCGGGCCTGGTGCTCGACGAGTTCGCGCTCGTGCTCTACCTCGACGACGTGTACTGGAGCGATCGCGGCCGCAAGAGCGTCGAGGCCGTCGTCGTCACCTTCTCCGTCGTCGTGATGATGCTCCTCGGCCTGGTCCCCTTCGGCGTCAACTCGGTCAGCCCGGACGAGCAGCAGAGCCGCGTCTCGGTGATCCTCACCATCGCCGTCAACTTCCTGTTCGTCCTCGTCGCCCTCGTCAAGGGCAAGCTGCGCTCCGCCGTCGTCGGCGTCTTCGTGCCCTTCGTCGCGCTGTACGCGGCCCTGCGGCTGGCGCGCCCCGACTCGTTGTGGGCCGAGCGGCTCTACTCCCGCAGGCCCGGGGCGGTCCGGCGGGCGGAGGCCCGCGCCGCACGGCACGACGCGCGCTGGTCGGGCCCGTTGCGGCGGCTCCAGGACTGGATCGGCGGCTTCACCGAGCGCTGAGCCCCGGCGCGTCCGCCGGGTGTGCGGCGCGTGTGGTGGCCGCGTGCCGGGTGCAGGCCGCCGCGGCGCCCCGGCAGGGCCCGCCCGCGACGGTTTCCTCGTCGGCACCGCCGGTGGCGGTCGGCCGCTCCAGGTGCCCGATCGTCTCCGTGCCGCCGTGCCGCCGTGCCGCCGTGCCGCCGTGGCGTCCCGGCGATCCGGGCCGGCTCAGCGCCGCGGCGAGGGCATCCGGGGCGGGGCGAGGAAGCCCTCGGCCCGTGCGCTCGCCAGTCCGATCCGGGGCAGTTCGCCGCCCTTCTCGAAGAGCAGGAAACGCGGCTCCCAGACCGGCCGGTACTTGGCGTTGGCGCGGTACAGCGACTCGATCTGCCACCACCGGGAGAAGAAGGTCAGCAGCGCCCGCCACATCCGCAGCACCGGCCCGGCGCCCAGCCTCGCCCCGCGCTCGAAGACCGAACGGAACACGGCGAAGTTGAGCGACACGCGCTCGACCCCGGTCTCCTCCGCGCGCCGGATCAGCTCGATCACCATGAACTCCACCAGCCCGTTGTCGGAGTCCCGGTCACGGCGCATCAGGTCCAGCGACAGCCCGTGCCGCCCCCACGGCACGAAACTGAGCAGCGCCCTCGGCTCGCCCTGCCCGTCCGCGCACTCCACCATGACGCACCGGCCGTCCGCCGGGTCGCCGAGCCGCCCCAGCGCCATGGAGAAGCCCCGTTCGGTCTGCCCGTACCGCCAGCGGTCCGCGCGCTCCAGCAGGGCCGTCATCTCCCGCGCCGGGATGTCCTCGTGACGCCGTACGCGGACGGTGTACCCGGCGCGCCCGATCCGGTGGTACGCCTGCCGCACGGTGCGCATCGCGCGGCCCTCCAGGGTGAAGTCGGCGACCTCGACGATCGCCTCGTCGCCGAGCTCCAGGGCGTCCAGCCCGTGCCGTGCGTAGACGGTGCCGGCCTCCTCGCCGGCCCCCACCACCGCCGGTACCCAGGCGTGCTCGCGGGCCTCGGCGAGCCAGGCCTCGATCGCCCCGGGCCAGGCCTCTGGGTCGCCGATGGGGTCGCCGGAGGCGAGGGACACCCCGCCGACGACGCGGTAGGCGATCGCCGACTTGCCCGACGGCGACCAGACGACGCTCTTGTCGCGGCGCAGCGCGAAGTAGCCGAGCGAGTCACGTTCGCCGTGCCGGTCGAGCAGGGCCCGCAGCCGCATCTCGTCCTGCGGGCCCAGCAGTTCGCGGCCGCGGGGCGAGCGGAAGGCCGCGTACAGCACCAGCAGGAACAGCACGGCGCTCATGGCGTTGATGGTGACGTCGACCCAGCCCGGGGTCGAGATCCCCGGGAAGGACTCCTCGGCGTCCGCCAGCGAGACCACGCGGAGCATGGCGTACGCGTACCGCTGGCCGAAGGTCGAGCCGTGCCCCGTGTCGGTGACGGTGACCAGGCCCGCGGCGAGGAGTCCGCCGGCCGCGACGCCGCCGACGGCGACCGCCGCGGCCAGCCGGGGGTTGGAGGGGTCGCCCTTGGCGCGGAACGCACGGCGCCCGGCGAGCAGCGCGGCGCAGAAGGCGGCGGTGATCCCCAGCGACACCCAGTTCTGCGGGTGGCCGCGGAACGCGGGGACGGCCGTCGCCGCGGCCAGGAACAGCAGGTAGAGCCCGGCGAGGACGAGGTTGAGCAGCCAGGCCGCGCGCTTCCTGCGGCGCATCGTGACCGCCAGGAAGAGCGCGAGGAAGGCCGGGGTGTAGCCGGCGGTCAGCAGGTACGGGGTGACGTACTCGTCGACGTCATGACGCCGGATGTCGTTCCCGAAGGACACCCACACCGCACCCAGCAGGTCGACCAGGCCGACCAGGCGCAGGTACCGGACGGTGGACACCGCGCCGCGTTCACGCCAGACCGAGACGGCCGTTCCCATAGGTCCGGATCCTACGGGAACGACCCGGTTCGCGATGGGTCAGAAACGTTCCGGCAGCTCCGCCGACAGGGCCGCCGCCGCCTTCAGAAGGGGCAGCGCCAGCAGCGCGCCGGTGCCCTCACCCGCCGTCACCTTCTGGTCGAGCAGCGGCTCGATGGACAGCCGGTCCAGCGCCTTGACCTGCCCCGGCTCACCGCTGGCCTGCCCCGCCAGCCACCAGTCCGGCGCCCGGAAGGCGATCCGCTGCGCGACCAGCGCGCACGCCGCGGACACCACGCCGTCCAGCACCACCGGCAGCTTCCGCACCGAGGCCTGCAGCAGGAAACCGGTGATCGCCGCCACGTCCGCGCCGCCGACCGCCGCCAGCAGCTCCAGCTGGTCGCCCAGCACGGGCCGGGCCCGGCGCAGCGCGTCGCGGATCGCCGCGCACTTGCGCATCCACGCGATGTCGTCGATGCCCGAACCACGGCCGGTCACCACGGAGGCGTCGGTACCGCACAGCGCTGCGATCAGCACCCCGGCCACCGTGGTGCCGCCCACGCTCAGATCGCCCAGGAGCACCAGGTCCGTGCCGGAGTCCGCCTCCTCGTCCGCGACGGCCATGCCGGCCCGGAACGCCGCCTCGGCCTCCTCGGCCGTCAGCGCGTCCTCCACGTCGATCCGGCCGGAGCCGCGCCGCACGCGGTGCGCCGTCACGTCGGCGGGCAGGTCATCGGCCGGCGCGTCCACGCCGACGTCCACCACGCGCAGCGCCGCGCCGTACTGACGGGCCAGCACATTGACCGGGGAGGCCCCGTCCAGGACCCGCCGCACCAGCTCGACCGCGGTGCCCCCGGGGCGGGCGGACACCTTCAGTGCCGCCACCCCGTGGTCCGCCGCGAAGAGCACGGCCTTGGGGTGCTCGATCGGGCGTAGGGTCGCCGCGCCCTGGACCGCCGACAGCCAGTCGGCGAGCTCGGCCAGCCCGCCCAGCGCGCTCGCCGGGCGCACCAGCCGCTGCCAACGGTCGCGTGCGTCACGGCGCACACCGGCGTCCGGACGCTCCACCAGGGTCGCGAAGTCATCAAGGTTCAGGCCGCTCACGGGGTCGAACACTACCGGTCCGCGGGGTCGCGCGCCGAGGTCAGCCCCGCAGTGACAGCGCCTGTCCCGCGACCACCAGCACCACGTGCTCGGACTCGTCGGCCAGCGCGAGGTTCAGCCGCCCCAGCTCGTCCCGGAATCTGCGCCCGCTGGCCGTGGCCGGTACGACCCCGGAGCCGACCTCGTTGCTGACCGCCACGGCCGTACGGCGGGTCGCGCGCCACGCCGCGGTCAGTTCCCCGACGCGGCGGCGCAGTTCGCGTTCGGCGCCCTCCGCCCACTTCTCGTCGTCCCACGCGCCGAGTTCGTCCATGGTGTGCGTCAGCCACAGCGACAGGCAGTCGATCAGCAGCGCGGGCCCGTCCTCCTCGGCCAGCAGCGGCAGCAGGTCGCAGGTCTCCACCGTCTGCCACGACTGCGGACGCCGCTCGCGGTGCAGCGCCACGCGCTCCGCCCATTCCGGGTCACCGCCGCGCGTCCCGCCGGTGGCCACGTACAGCACGTCGGGGAAGGCCGACAGCCGCCGCTCCGCCTCCACCGACTTGCCCGACCGCGCCCCGCCCAGCACGAGCGTGCGCCGCGGCACGTCGGGCACGTCGTGCAGGTCGCCGACGGTCAGCGTCGTGCCGTCCGGCACCGCCCGTACGCCGAGCGCGGCCAGCCGGCGCCGCAGCTCCGGCCCGGGGTGGGCACGGTGGTCCAGGTGGACCGCGACGACGTCGGTGGTGCTCCCGACCGCGCCGGCCGCGCGCAGCCGCGCCAGCCCGTCCGGCCGGCCCACGGCGTCCAGCAGCACCATCCGGTACGGCTCCACGGCCTCCGGCAGCCCCGCCGGAGCGCACTCCGGCGGCAGGTACAGCAGCCGCTCGCCGTACGGTCCTGTCACCTCGTAGCCGGTCCCGGGCGCGTCGAGGGGCACCGCCCGCACCCGGTGCCCGGTCAGCAGCGTGATCTCCTGCCCGGCCGCCACCCGGCCCGGCGCGGGCAGCCCCGCCGGGATCTCCACGGCCGGCCCGTCGTGCGGATGCGACAGCAGCACCTGGCGGACCCCGGCGAGCGAGTGACCGGAGCGCGCCGCGGTCAGCGCGAGGCCCGGCGTCAGGTCGAGCAGCAGCACCCCGTCCACGAGCAGCGAGGTCGCCGCCCGCGCCTGGTCGCCCACCGCCGTCGCGCACGCCGCGCACGGGCAGCCGGGGAGGGGCAGGCCGTCGGGGCCACCGGTGCCGAGGAGAGTCAGTTCCACGTGCAGATCCTCTCGCGTCCGCGCACGCTACGCTGCCGGGCAGGCACCCCCAGGGACGAGGAGACGGACATGGCGTGGACGTGGCGTTTCGAGAAGACCGACGGCACGGAGGTCACCCCCGCGGTCGAGCCCGAGGAGTTCCCCACGCAGGGCGATGCCGAGTCCTGGATCGGCGAGGTCTGGAAGGACCTCCTCCAGGGAGGCGCCGACCAGGTGCACCTCTTCGAGGACGGCACGAAGATCTACGGCCCGATGAGCCTGCACGCCGACGAGTAGACCGGTGACCGGGCGGCCGGGGGTCCGGCCGCCGCACCACGGCGGGGGCGGGGTCGTGGGACGTCCCACGGCCCCGCCCCCGGCTGTGCGTCCGGCCGCTACTGGAGCTGCCCGAGCGTGACCTTGACGGTCTTCTCGCTGCCGCCGCGCTGGAAGGTGACGTCCACGGCGTCGCCGGGCGCGTGCTGGACCAGGGCCTCGGAGAGCGACTGAAGGGTCGTGATGTCGTCGCCCCCGACATCGGTGATGACGTCCCCGGGCTTGATCCCGGCCTTGTCCGCCGCTCCGCCCCGGGTCACCTCGACGACGCCCACCCCGGCGGGCTGGAAGTTCTCGTCGAGGACGGTGCGCGCGACGATGCCCAGCGCCGCGCGGCCGGAGTCGACGACCTTGCCGTGCTGGATGATCTGGTCCGCGATGCGGGTGACGGTCGCCGCGGGGATGGCGAAGCCGATGCCCGGGGCCGAGGAGTCGCCCATGGTGGGGTTGACCGCGGCGAGCGTCGGGATGCCGATGACCTGGCCGGAGAGGTTGACCAGTGCGCCGCCGCTGTTGCCGGGGTTGATGGGAGCCGAGGTCTGCACCATGTCGGCCAGGGTGGCGCCGGTGCCGCCCTCGGCCCCGGTCTCGCTGACCGTACGGCCGACGGCCGAGACGATGCCCTGCGTGACGCTGCTGTTCAGGCCGAGCGGACTGCCCATGGCGAGCACGATCTGGCCGACCTGGACGTCGCGTGAGCGGCCGAAGGACGCCGCGCGCAGCCCGCTCGGCGGGTCGTCGAGTTCGATGACGGCGAGGTCCTGCTCGGGGTAGGCGGCCACGAGCCGGCCCTTGTGCGGGGTGTCGCTGTTGGCGAGGGTGACCTCGAAGGTGTGGGAGTTGCCGACGACATGGGCGTTGGTGACGATGTGGCCCTTGGTGTCGTAGACGATGCCGGAGCCCAGTCCCTCGGACGTGTTGATCTGGACGACGGACGGCAGCACCGCCTTGACCACCTGCTGGTAGGAGCGCTCCAGATCACGGGCGCCGGCCAGCTCGGAGGCGGCGACGGGCGCGGGCGCCGAGGATGCCGCGCTGGGGGAGGGGGAGTCCCCCGTGCATCCGGCGGTGACGCCACCGCAGCACGCGACGGCCAGCAGCAGGGCCGCCGCCCGGAGCGCCGTCGGCGGCCGCCATCGGTTGGGCTTCGAATCGCGCATGACCGAAGTGTCGCGTTCGTGACGTCCCGTCCTCGGTATCCCGCCCCGGTCAGTTCCGTACGCCGCACAAATGCAGCAGTGCCGCGACCCCGCGGTAGGGGTCGGTGCGGCCGGCCAGCTCCTCGGCGGCCAGCAACTCCTCCGGCACCTCCACGGAGTCGTCCGGCGCCGTGTCGGTGAAGACCCGCACCCCGTACCAGGCGTGCAGCGGCGCGCCGATGGCGCTGAGGGTCGTCGTCAGGTCCGCGCGCCGGTCGGCACGGGCGGCGAGCCCCAGCCGGTTGGTGTACGTGTCGCCCGCGAAGGCGGACAGCGCACCGGCCCAGTCGCCCTGCAGCGCGGGCCGCATCGCCAGGGCGTCGGCGTTGCGCACCAGCAGCGACAGCAGCCCGCCGGGGGCCAGCACCCGGGCGAGCCCGGCGACCATCGCGTCCGGCTCGGGCACGTACATCAGCACGCCGTGGCAGAGCACGACGTCGAAGCTGCCGGGCCCGAAGTGCCGGCCGGTCTCCCGGCCGTCGCCCTCGACGAGGCTGATCCGCTCGCGTATGCCCTCCGGCTCGGCGGCCACGGCCCCGCGCAGGACCCCCGCCATCTCCGGATCGGCCTCCAGGCCGGTGACCAGGTGGCCGGCACGGGCGAGTCGCAGCGCCTGGGTGCCCTGGCCGGGGCCGACGTCGAGGATCCTGAGCCGGCGCCCCACGGGGAAGCGCGCGGTGATCTGCTCGTCCAGCTGGCGCGCGACCAGCTCCTGGCGCACGGTGTTCCGGAGCCCGCCCAGCCGGTCCAGCCAGGAGCCGGCGGCGCCGGCGAAACCGCCGTTCCCGCTCAGAGCTTGGTGCCGCGCTTGACCTGCGGCTTCGGCAGGCGCAGTCGGCGCATCTGGAGGGTCCGCATGAGGGCGTAGGCGACCGCGCCCTTGGTGGGCTTGTCCGGGAAGCGCTTGGACAGCTCGCGGCGGAGCAGGAAACCGGTGAAGGCCGAGTCGACGACGATCAGCACGATGACCACGAGCCACAGCAGCAGGGAGAGGTTCTGCAGCGCGGGGTTGCGGAGCATGCTGAGCACGAGGATGACCACGGCGAGCGGCAGGAAGAACTCGGCCATGCGGAAGCGCGAGTCCACGTAGTCGCGCGCGAACTTGCGCACGGGGCCCTTGTCACGGGCGGGCAGGTAGCGCTCGTCCCCGTTCATCAGGGCCTCGCGCTGCTTGGCCAGGTCGGCCCGCCGGGCGTCGCGGGCCTGCCTGGTGGCGGCCTTGCGGTCGGTGGGCGCGGTCACCGCCTTGCGGCGCTGGCCCTGGGCATCGCTGCGCTTGGGCGTGGGGCGACCCTTGGGAGCCTGCGGGTCGCGGGGCTGCCGGTCGTCCACCACAGTGGTGGACGCGGTCTGCTCGCTTTGGGAACGACGTCGGAACACGACTCCAAGGTTACGTGCTCGCCGACGGGACCCCCAGCCCCTCACCTACTCCCTGCGCCTGAGGTCATCGAACTGTGATCGTTCCTAAGGATGAGCGCATCAGCAACAGAACAGTGGGGTAATGGAACCAGGCCCCGTACTGTGGGGTCTGTAGAGGTGTGCTGGCGAGCTGAATGAAGGGGGCGCGCGAGGCCCATGAGCGGTGTCATGAAGCGGATGGGGATGATCTTCCGCGCGAAGGCCAACAAGGCCCTTGACCGGGCCGAGGATCCGCGCGAGACCCTCGACTACTCGTACCAGAAACAGCTGGAGCTGCTGCAGAAGGTTCGGCGCGGTGTGGCCGACGTCGCCACCTCGCGCAAGCGCCTGGAGCTGCAGCTGAACCAGCTGCAGCAGCAGTCCGCGAAGTACGAGGACCAGGGCCGCAAGGCGCTCGCCCTGGGACGGGAGGACCTGGCCCGCGAGGCGCTGTCGCGTCGAGCCGCCCTCCAGCAGCAGGTCACCGACCTGGAGACGCAGCACCAGACGCTGCAGGGCGAGGAGGAGAAGCTCACCCTCGCCGCCCAGCGCCTGCAGGCCAAGGTGGACGCCTTCCGCACCAAGAAGGAGACCATCAAGGCCACCTACAGCGCGGCCAAGGCACAGACCCAGATCGGCGAGGCCTTCTCCGGCATCTCGGAGGAGATGGGCGACGTCGGCCTGGCGATCCAGCGGGCCGAGGACAAGACCGAGCAGCTGCGCGCCCGGGCCGGCGCCCTGGACGAGCTGCTGGCCTCCGGCGCCCTGGACGACCCGACCGGGATCGCCAAGGACGACATCCAGGCGGAGCTCGACCGCCTCTCCGGCGGCAGCGACGTCGAACTGGAGCTGCAGCGCATGAAGGCCGAGCTGGCCGGCGGCTCCCCGCAGCAGGCCATCGAGAGCGGACAGCAGGGCCAGACCCCGTCGCAGACCCAGGACCAGCCCCGGTTCGACAAGCAGTGAGACACCCCTAGAGGAGGGCGTCGTGATCGTGAGGATCATGGGCGAGGGCCAGGTCACGGTGGACGAGAGCCACCTCACCGAACTCAACAAGCTCGACGACGAGCTCCTGGCGGAGATGGAGAGCGGTGACGACGCCGGGTTCCGGCGCACGCTCACCGCGCTCCTCGACGCCGTCCGGCGGCTCGGCACACCTCTGCCGGACGACTCCCTGGAGCCGTCCGAGCTGATCCTGCCGGCCTCGGAGGCCACCTTGGAGGAGGTCCGGGCACTGCTCGGGGACGGCGGGCTCATCCCCGGCTGACACCTCGCCGACCAGCGCACCCGCCGAGTGCCCCGGCCCGGTACCGCACCGGACCGGGGCACGGCCGTTCCTGGGGGACCCGTACCGTTGGTGAGCGTGCAGCATCGATCGATGAAGGACCGGGCCCGGCTGTGGCCGCAGGCCCACCCCGTAGCCCTCGACGCCGGGCTGGCGCTCGCCGTCCTCGCGGTGATCCTCGGCAACATGTTCATCGGGCCGCACACCGAGCGGTACGACGCCTCGGTCCCCGACATCCTGCTGGCCGTCCTCGGCTCCGCCGCGCTGATGGTGCGCCGGCGCAGCCCGCTGGGCGTCCTCGCCTTCACCGGCGCGGTCACCGTCGTCTACCTGCTCACCGCGACCGGGGAGGGCCGCGCCCCGGTGGCCGCCACCGTCGTCGTGGCGCTCTTCTCCGCCTCCACGCGCACCGACCGCACCACCACCTTCCGGCTCGGCCTCGCCACCTGCCTGCTGCTGCCCGCGATCGCCATGCTCTTCGGGGCCCGGCCCTGGTACTCCGCGGAGAACATCGCCCTGTTCGCGTGGAGCGGCATGGCCGCAGCCGCCGGCGAGGCCACCCGGCACCGCCGCGCCTACGTCGCCGCCGTCGAGGAGCGCGCCGAGCGGGCCGAGCGCACCCGGGAGGAGGAGGCCAAGCGCCGCGTCGCCGAGGAGCGGATGCGGATCGCCCGCGAGCTGCACGACGTGGTCGCCCACCACATCGCCCTGGTCAACGTGCAGGCCGGTGTCGCCGCCCACGTCATGGACAGCCGGCCCGACCAGGCGAAGCAGGCCCTCGCACACGTCCGCGAGGCGAGCCGTTCGGCGCTGGACGAGCTCCGTGCGACCGTCGGCCTGCTGCGGCAGTCGGGGGACCCCGCCGCACCCATGGAACCGGCACCCGGCCTCGGTGTGCTGGACCAGCTCGTCGACGGCTTCCGCCGGGCCGGGCTGCCGGTGGAGGTGGCCGAGGAGGACCCCGGCACGCTTCCCGCGAGCGTGGACCTCACCGCGTACCGGGTCATCCAGGAGTCGCTGACCAACGTCCACAAGCACGCCGGCCCGGGTGCACGGGCGCGGATCCGCATCGCGCGCGGCGACGGGACGCTGGAGGTCACCGTGGTCGACCGTGGCGGCAGCCCGCAGGCCCCGGGCACCGCGGGCGGCGGCCACGGCCTGATCGGCATGCGCGAGCGGGCCGCGGCCCTCGGCGGCACCTGCGAGGCCGGCCCCTGCACGCAGGGCGGTTTCCGCGTCCACGCCCGCCTGCCGCTGGTGGTGCCGGGCCAGCCGGCCGCCCGGCGGGGGGATGGGAGGATCCCGGCATGATCAGGGTGTTGCTCGCGGACGACCAGGCGCTGCTGCGGGGCGCGTTCCGCGTCCTCGTGGAGTCCGAACCGGACATGGAGGTCGTGGGGGAGGCCTCGGACGGCGCCGAGGCCGTCGCGCTGGCCCGCAGCACCCGGGCGGACGTCGTCCTGATGGACATCCGGATGCCCGGCACGGACGGCCTCGCCGCCACCCGCGAGATCACCGCCGCCGAGGACCTGACCGGTGTGGCGGTCCTCGTCCTGACGACGTTCGAAGCGGACGAGTACGTCGCGCAGGCGATCCGCGCCGGCGCCGCCGGGTTCCTCGGCAAGGGCGCCGAGCCGGCCGAGCTGCTCGCCGCGATTCGCACCGTCGCCGAGGGCGACGCGCTGCTGTCCCCGTCGGCGACCAAGAGCCTGATCGCCCAGTTCCTGGCGCAGAGCGGCGGCCAGCGCCCGCTGCCCTCGGAGGGCGGACCGGCGGCCCCGGACCTGGACGCGCTGACGGCACGCGAGCGCGAGGTGCTGGTCGAGGTGGCGCTGGGGCTGCCGAACGACGAGATCGCCGAACGCCTCGGGGTGAGCCCGCTCACCGTCAAGACGCACGTGAACCGCACCATGGCCAAACTCGGCGCCCGCGACCGCGCGCAGCTGGTCGTCGCCGCGTACGAGTCGGGCCTGGTGCGGCCCGCGGCGCGCTGAGTACGACCGGCGTGTACCGCATCCGCAGTACGCCCCCGGAACCAATCACGACCTCGGGCTGAGGAAACCACCCTCCGCGACAGGAGAAAGTGGCGTGGGCTGACAAAAGTCCGCAACCCGAGAACACCCGAGCACTCTGAGCACAGAGAAGAGACCGCACCACGATGTCCTGGCTGTCCCGGTTCAGCCTCGCCCAGCGCAGTCTGGTCGCGCTGATGGCGGTGGTCGCCATCGGCTTCGGCGCCATCGCGATACCGTCCCTCAAGCAGCAGTTGCTGCCCTCCATCGACCTGCCCATGGTGTCGGTGATCACGACCTACCCGGGCGCGTCCCCCGACGTCGTCGAGAAGCAGGTCGTCGAGCCGATCGAAGCCGGCGTCAAGGGCGTCGACGGCATCACGGGCATCACGTCCACGGCCAGCGAGGGCGCTGCCGTGATCATGGCCCGGTTCGACTACGGCAACGACAGCGACACGCTGGTGGCCAACGTCCAGCAGGCGGTGAACCGGGTCTCCTCGCGGCTGCCGGAGGACGCGGACCCGCAGGTCATCGCCGGCTCGACGGACGACATCCCGACCGTCGTCCTCGCCGCCACCTCCACCGGCCTGGACCAGCAGGCACTGGCCGACGCGCTCGACCGGTCGGTCGTCCCGGTCCTGCAGGACATCGACGGCGCCGGCCAGGTGACCGTCACCGGCGTCCAGGACCAGATCGTCACCGTCACCCCCGACGACAAGAAGCTCGCCGCCCGCAAGCTCGGCGCCATCGCCCTGGTGCAGGCGCTGCAGGCCGGCGGCCACCCCGTCCCGGCCGGCTCCTTCGACGACAGCGGCAAGAGCCGCACCGTCCAGGTCGGCGGCGAGTACGCCTCCGTGCAGCAGATCGAGGACCTGCGGATCCCCGCCGGCCCGGAGCCCGTGCGCCTCGGCGACGTCGCCACCGTCGCGGAGCGCCCGGACGCCGCCGCCTCCATCACCCGGACCGACGGCGAGCCGAGCCTCGGCGTCGCCGTCACCATGGACCAGGACGGCAGCGCCGTCGCGATCTCCTCGGCGGTCAAGGACAAGCTGGCCGACCTCGAGCGCGACCTCGGCAAGGGCGCCAAGCTCACCGTCGTCAGCGACCAGGGCCCCGCGGTCTCCAAGTCCATCGACGGACTGACCACCGAGGGCCTGCTCGGTCTGCTCTTCGCGGTCGTGATCATCCTGGTCTTCCTGGCGTCTCTGCGCTCGACGCTGGTGACCGCGGTCTCCATCCCGCTCTCCGTCGTGCTGACGCTGATCGTGCTGTGGACCCGCGACCTGTCGCTCAACATGCTCACCCTGGGCGCGCTGACCATCGCCATCGGCCGTGTCGTCGACGACTCGATCGTGGTGCTGGAGAACATCAAGCGGCACCTCGCCTACGGTGAGGAGAAGCAGTCCGCGATCATCGCCGCCGTGCGCGAGGTGGCCGGTGCGGTCACCGCCTCCACGCTCACCACGGTCGCCGTCTTCGTGCCGATCGGCCTGGTCGGCGGCATGGTGGGCGCCCTGTTCGGCTCGTTCTCGCTGACCGTCGCCGCCGCGCTGCTGGCCTCGCTGCTGGTGTCGCTGACGGTCGTCCCGGTGCTCTCGTTCTGGTTCCTCAAGCCCCCGGCCGACGCCGGCACCGTGGACCCGGACGAGATCCGCCGCAGGGCCGAGGAGGAGGAGGCCCGCAGCCTGCTGCAGCGGCTCTACGTGCCGGTGCTGCGCTTCGCCACCCGGCGCCGCCTCACCAGCATCGCGATCGCGGTCGCGGTCCTGCTGGGCACCTTCGGGCTCGCCCCGATGCTCAAGACCAACTTCTTCGACCAGGGCGACCAGGACACCCTGACCGTCAGGCAGGAGCTCCCGCCGGGCACCAGCCTGGCGGCCTCCGACGCGGCGGCCCGCAAGGTCGAGAAGCTCCTCGAGGGTATCGACCAGGTCCAGGACTACCAGGTCACCGTCGGTTCCTCCGGCTTCCTGGCGGCCTTCGGCGGCGGCACCGGCGCCAACCAGGCCACCTTCCAGGTGAAGCTGAAGAACGCCGACGACAGCGCGGACGTCCTCGACGAGATCCGCGCCGGCCTCAAGACGCTCGACGGCGTCGGCACCACCTCGGTCTCCGGTGGCGGCGGCTTCGGCAGCCAGAACCTGTCGGTCGTGGTCAAGGCCGCGGACGCCGACACCCTGGCCAAGGCCAGTGCCGAGGTCCGCGACGCCGTCGCCGGGCTGGACGACGTCACCGACGTCACCAGCGACCTCGCGCAGAGCGTGCCCCGCATCGAGGTCCACGCCAAGCAGGCCGAGGCCGCCAAGTACGGCCTCAACGACGCCACCATCGGCGCCGCCGTCACCCAGGCCGTGCGCGGTACGACCGTCGGCACCGCGGTGCTCGACGACACCGAGCGCGACGTGCGGGTGGTCTCCGAGCAGAAGGCCGGGACGGTCGCCGAACTGAAGGCCCTCACCATCCCCGCCCCCGCGGGACCGGTGAAGCTCGGCAAGGTCGCCGAGGTCGTCGAGGCCCCCGGCCCGGTGCAGAAGACCCGGATCGACGGCGCCCGCGCCGCGACGATCACGGCGACGCCGGCCGGTGACAACACCGGCGCGGTGAGCACCGCCCTGCAGTCGAAGATCAAGTCGCTCGACCTGCCCAAGGGCGCCACCGCCGAGATCGGCGGTGTCTCCTCGGACCAGGACGACGCCTTCGTGGGGCTCGGGCTCGCGATGCTCGCCGCGATCGCCATCGTCTTCATGCTGCTGGTCGGCACCTTCCGCAGCCTGATCCAGCCGATGGTGCTGCTGGTGTCCATCCCGTTCGCCGCGACCGGCGCGATCGGCCTGCTGCTGATCACCGGCACCCCGATGGGCGTCCCGGCGCTGATCGGCATGCTGATGCTCATCGGCATCGTCGTGACCAACGCGATCGTGCTGATGGACCTCATCAACCAGTACCGCGCCCAGGGGTACGGCGTCGTGGAGGCCGTCATCGAGGGTGGCCGGCACCGTCTGCGGCCGATCCTGATGACCGCGCTGGCGACCATCTTCGCCCTGCTCCCGATGGCCCTCGGGGTGACCGGCGAGGGCGGCTTCATCGCCCAGCCGCTCGCCGTCGTCGTCATCGGCGGTCTGCTCACCTCGACGCTGCTGACCCTGCTGCTCGTCCCGACCCTCTACACGATGGTCGAGATCCGCAAGGAGCGCCGTGCCAAGCGCAAGGCGCTGAAGCGGGCGGCCGGGGCCGCGGGCCCGGGCGAGGAGGAGACGCAGAAGAAGTCGGAGCTGGCCGGGGTCTGAGACCCGGCGCAGTACGACAGGCGGCAGGGCCCGGGGCGTTCACGAACGCCCCGGGCCCTGCCCCGTCTACAGGAAGAACCCGGACGGGATGTACGGCTCCGGCGGACGCATCCCGCGCAGGCAGACCCAGCCGGACGTGCTCAGCTCCAGCCCGGCCGTCAGGCCCACGTCCACCGCCCACTGCTGTTCGGCCGTCAGGTTGGGGACCTGCGCCGTCGTGCCCTCGGGCAGGCTCAGCAGCGCGGCGGTGAGCAGCCGGGACGCCAGGCGACGGGAGGTGGCGGCCAGCAGCCGTACGTTCCCGTCCCGGTCGACGTAGCAGTAGCCGCTCCCGGCGAGGTCGTCCACGACCAACAGGGGGCACTCGGTGAGCAGTTGGTCGTGGTCGGGGCCGTGCGCGCCGCCACGGGTGCGCCGGTCCACGGAGTCCATCAGGTCGCGGTGCTTCGCCGAGCCCTCGTGCACCGCCCCGTCCGGCGCGGGCAGGTCGCCCTTGCGGACGGCGCCTTCCAGGCGCATCGCCGGGTGCAGCGCGAAACCCGCCCGGCGGTAGGTCGCCGCCGCCCGCGGGTCGCGGGAGCTGCAGATGATGCCGCGCAGGCAGCCGCGCCCGTACGCCATCGCCGCGGCGAGCAGTTCGCGCCCGACCCCCTGCCGCTGCGCGGAGGGCAGCACGGCGAAGAGCGACAGCCCCCACGTCCCCTCGCGGCGCGTCGACATGGCGACCCCGAGCGGCATGCCGGAGGTCTCGTCCACGGCCAGCCAGCAGCCACCGGGGTCGGTGCGCGCGACGTACCGGTTGCGCCGTCGCAGCAGGGCGGCCCGCTCGGGAGGCATCTCCTCGGGCGGGCCGCCACCGGGCAGGGCGTCGGAGGCGCCGAACGCGGCGGCGGCCACGACCGCTACGGCGTCGGCGTCCTCGTCGGTGTCGTGCAACGGGCGCAGGATCATGCGCCCATCCTGCCCCTAGGGCAGGGCGAGCATCCGCTCCAGCGCCAGCTTCGCGAAGTGTTCGGTCTCCCGGTCGACTTGGATGCGGTTGACGACCTTGCCGTCGGCCAGCGACTCCAGCGCCCACACCAGGTGCGGCAGGTCGATCCGGTTCATGGTCGAGCAGAAGCAGACGGTCTTGTCGAGGAAGACGATCTGCTTGTCCGGGTGCGCCTTGGCCAGTCGGCGGACCAGGTTGAGCTCGGTGCCGATCGCCCAGGACGAACCGGCCGGCGCCGCCTCCAGGGCCTTGATGATGTACTCGGTCGAGCCGACCTGGTCGGCCGCGGTGACGACCTCGTGCTTGCACTCGGGGTGCACCAGGACGTTGACGCCGGGGATGCGGGCGCGCACGTCCTCCACCGAGTCCAGCGAGAAGCGGCCGTGCACCGAGCAGTGCCCGCGCCACAGGATCATCTTGGCGTCGCGCAGCTGCTCCGCGGTGACCCCGCCGTTCGGCTTGTGCGGGTTGTAGAGGACGCAGTCCTCCAGCGAGAGGCCCATCTCCCGGACCGCGGTGTTGCGGCCGAGGTGCTGGTCGGGGAGGAAGAGCACCTTCTCGCCCTGCTGGAACGCCCACTCCAGGGCGCGCTTGGCGTTGCTGGAGGTGCAGATCGTGCCGCCGTGACGGCCGGTGAAGGACTTGATGTCGGCGGAGGAGTTCATGTACGAGACGGGCACGGTGACGTCGGCGACGCCGGCCTCGGTGAGCACGTCCCAGCACTCGGCGACCTGCTCTGCGGTGGCCATGTCGGCCATGGAGCAGCCGGCCGCCAGGTCGGGGAGGATCACCTGCTGGGCGTCGGAGGTCAGGATGTCCGCGGACTCGGCCATGAAGTGCACACCGCAGAAGACGATGTACTCCGCCTCCGGCCGGGCGGCGGCGTCACGGGCCAGCTTGAAGGAGTCGCCGGTGACGTCGGCGAACTGGATGACCTCGTCGCGCTGGTAGTGGTGGCCCAGGACGAAGACCTTCTCGCCGAGCTTCGCCTTGGCGGCGCGGGCGCGCTCCACCAGATCCGGGTCCGAGGGGAGGGGCAGGTCGCCGGGACAGTCGACGCCGCGCTCGCTGCGCGGGTCGGACTCGCGGCCCAGGAGGAGCAGGGCGAGCGGGGTCGGCTGGACGTCCAGCGGTTCGGATGTGGTGGTCACGGGCCCGAAGCCCTTTCTCTGCGGAACTACGGCTCAAACCTTTTCGTCTATTTGACGCTATCTATCATAACCCGTTCGCGTCAGAATGACGATGGCCCTCGCGTCAATGTGACGCATTACCCGAACAAGGCCCGGTGTGCGAGCATGGATGGCGCCAAGACGCATGGGACCCGGAGGAATGAATCCGGGAAGCCACCGGTTCACCGTTGTGGCAGCATCCGTACAACCCGGGAGTGGATCAGATGACGGTTCAGGACGAGACCAGCCAGAGCGAGGGCATCATCCTGTCCGACGCGGCGGCCTCCAAGGTCAAGAGCCTGCTCGAGCAGGAGGGCCGCGACGACCTCGCGCTGCGCGTCGCCGTCCAGCCGGGCGGTTGCTCCGGCCTGCGCTACCAGCTGTTCTTCGATGAGCGCGCGCTCGACGGCGACGTCGTGAAGGACTTCGGCGGAGTGAAGGTGGTCACCGACCGCATGAGCGCCCCGTACCTCGGCGGCGCCTCCATCGACTTCGTCGACACGATCGAGAAGCAGGGCTTCACGATCGACAACCCGAACGCCACCGGCTCCTGCGCCTGCGGCGACTCGTTCCACTGAGCCCCGCGCGAAAGCGGCGGACACCCGGGGTGCCCGCCGTTTTCGGCATGTCCTGACGCGCCTTCCCGGCGCCCCGGTTACTTCCGCGGCACCGTGCTGCCGTCGGAGAGGTCGACGACCTTGCGGTCGCCCAGCGGCGTGTCGAGCCGGACCGTGCGGGAGAACCGCTCGGCGATCATGATGCAGGCCTTCCCCGGCTCCTTCTCCACCGCAGTGACCTTGACCTTCACCACCGTGCCCGAGCCGTCGGCCGAGACCGTGTAGTCGCTGCACACCCCGCCCCAGAAGCGCAGGGTCAGCTGCGTCCCCTCGGCGCGGTACGACTCGACCTTCGCCGCCCCGGCGGCCGGTGCCGCCGTCCCCGAGGGCGCGGGGGAGGCCGTGCCGCCCCGCACGTACGCCGGGTCCACCGCCGGCTGGGCCAGCACCGAGGTGCGCGTCACGCCCTCCTGCGCCACCTCGAAGAGCCAGGACGGCACGAGCGTCTGCCGCCCGGCCACGAACTGGGCCGACAGGCCGAACTCGGCCTTCCGCACCTCCATCGGCCGGTGCGCCGTCGGTACGCAGGGGAGCACCTGCGGCAGCGTCGGGTCGTCGCCGGGGGCGCGGGAGGGCTTCGGCACCACGGTGGGGCAGTCGCCGATCCCCAGGTCACCGCCCGTCCCGGGGCGCTCCAGCAGCTTCAGCGCCTCCTTCGCCGACACCACCGGGTAGGTGTCACCCCTGGTCAGCGGTGCCATCATGCCGTGCCCGGTGACCAGCAGCCCGTCCGAGGCGACCTGCACCGCCGACCGCCAGCCGTGCGTGGGCAGCCCCGCCACCCGCGGGTCCGCGGTGACCGTGCGCAGGACCCCCGAGACCTCGGCGGCGTCCGTACGTGCGCCCTTCAGTCCCAGCGCCGCGAAGACCGGCGCGGCCCTGCGCAGCGCCTCCGCCGCCGGCACCGCGAGGTCGTCCTGCGCCGGGGCGCGGCCCTTGCGGGGCTTGCCGCCGTAGTACGAGTACGCCCAAGTGCCCGGCGCGTCCTTGTTCACCCGGAGCACCGGACCGCCCCCGTCCGGCGTACCACCGGCCTTCCACACGCCGTGGTCGGACTTCACCGTGCCCGGCACGCCCAAGGCCTGCGCGAGCCGCTCCACGGCGGCACGCGACACGCTGCCCGGCCGCTGCACGGCGGCGGAGGAGGGGCCGTCGGGCAGATCGCCCCGGACGGTGAGCTCGGCACCCGTGCCGCCGGTGGCGGAGTCCAGTTCGAGCGGCTCCGCGGCGTCGCTCCCGCTGCCGCCCGAGGCGCGCGGTACACCGCCCTCGGCACTCGACGAGGCCCAGTAGGCACCACCGCCCCCGGCGGCCAGTACGGCCACGGCCACCGTCGACATCACCCACGGCGGCCTGTGCCGGCGGCGCGTTCGCGTCGGCTCGCTCTCCACGATGGCTCCTTCGGCCCCGCACAGCTGCTGACGTCCCGTCCTTCAACCGGGGGACGCCACTTGGACGGGCCGGAGCGCTTCGCGGTTCCGATCAGTCGGCGTACTCGGCCATGCCCTCGACGACGTGCGACGACGCGGCCGGCACCGTGATCCCGTGCAGGCTCGCCGGGCTGACCCGCGCGGACTCGTCCTCCGCGGGGACCTCCCAGTGCGCGGCCATCTTGCGGCAGTCGCCGATCAGCTCGGCGAGCGACTCGGGGTCGCCGAGGGGCGCGGGGGGAAGAGGAGTGGTCATGCATACGACCCTAGGCACGTGGCGTCACGGGAGAAAGCCCTACTATCGGGTAGTTTCACCATGTCGGCGTCCACCGGCCCAGCCGGTAGCGTGGACAGGTCCCGTCCGCAGCCCGCCTCCGCAGGAGCGTTCCAGCCGTGCGTATCGCAGTCACCGGCTCCATCGCCACCGACCACCTGATGACCTTCCCCGGCCGATTCGCCGACCAGCTCGTCGCCGACCAGCTGCACACGGTCTCCCTCTCCTTCCTGGTCGACACGCTCGACGTACGCCGCGGTGGCGTCGGTGCGAACATCTGCTTCGGCATGGGCCAGCTGGGTGTCCGGCCCGTCCTCGTCGGCGCCGCCGGCTCCGACTTCGACGAGTACCGCGCCTGGCTCGACCGGCACGGCGTCGACACCGCCTCCGTCCGCATCTCCGAGGTGCTGCACACGGCGCGCTTCGTCTGCACCACCGACGCCGACCACAACCAGATCGGCTCCTTCTACACCGGTGCCATGAGCGAGGCCCGCCTCATCGAGCTGCACTCGGTCGCCGCCCGCGTCGGCGGCCTCGACCTGGTGCTCATCGGCGCCGACGACCCCGAGGCGATGCTCCGCCACACCGAGGAGTGCCGCTCCCGCGACATCCCGTGGGCGGCGGACTTCTCGCAGCAGATCGCCCGCATGAACGGCGACGAGATCCGGATACTGCTGGACGGCGCGGCCTACCTCTTCTCCAACGAGTACGAGAAGGGCCTCATCGAGTCCAAGACCGGCTGGACGGACGAGGAGATCCTCGGCCGGGTCGGCACCCGCGTCACCACGCTGGGCTCGCGCGGCGTCCGCATCGAGCGGGCTGGCGAGGAGCCGATCGTCGTGGGCTGCCCGGAGGAGGACGCCAAGGTCGACCCCACCGGCGTCGGCGACGCCTTCCGCGCCGGCTTCCTCTCCGGCCTCGCCTGGGGCGTCGAGGCGGAGCGCGCGGCACAGGTGGGCTGCATGCTGGCGACGCTGGTGATCGAGACCCTCGGCACGCAGGAGTACCAGCTGCGGCGGGCCCACTTCATGGACCGCTTCACCAAGGCCTACGGCGACGAGGCCGCCGAAGAGGTCCGCACCCACCTGCACTGAGGCTCACCGCGGGGTTGCGGGCGGTCGCCCGCAACCCCCGGGCCCGTCAGGAGACCCGGCGCACCCAGTACGCGACGCCGCGGGGCGCGGCGTGCGCGCCGAGGTACTCCTGCTCGCGCATGTCGCACCACGCGGGGATGTCGAGCCGGGCGGCCTCGTCGTCGGAGAGCACCGACACGACGCCGCCGACCGGCACGTCCCCGATGACCTTCGCCAGCTCGATGACCGGGATCGGGCACCGCTTGCCGAGGGAGTCCACGACGAGGTCGGGCTCGCCCTCCTCCTCCGCAGCCCCCGCTCCACCCGCCGTCCGCGCCGCCCGCGCCGCGGGCCCGGACGCCGGCGCCGGAGCGCCGAGCCGCTCCCGTACCGTCCGCACCACGCCCGGCAGCACCTCGAGGAAGCGGTCCACGTCGCCCGCCTCCGTACCCGCCGGCAGCGAGACCCGGACGTTCCCCTCGGACAGCACGCCCATCGCCTTCAGCACGTGGCTGGGCGTCAGCGTGCTGGAGGTGCACGACGACCCGGAGGAGACGGAGAAGCCCTCCCGGTCCAGTTCGTGCAGCAGCGCCTCGCCGTCCACGTAGAGGCAGGAGAAGGTCACCACGTTCGGCAGCCGCACCCCGGGGTGGCCCACGACCTCCACGTCCGGGAGGAGTTCGGGCACCGCCGTACGGATGCGGTCGACCAGGGCGGAAAGCCGTGCCGCCTCCGCGTCCGCCGCGGCGCGCACCGCCCGCAGGGAGGCCGCCGCGGCGACGATCGCGGGCAGGTTCTCGAAGCCGGGTGCCCGCCCCGACTCCCGTTCGTCCGAGGGGTGCTGGGCGGCGAAGCGGGTGCCCTTGCGGACCGCCAGCAGGCCGACGCCGGACGGTCCGCCCCACTTGTGGGCGCTCGCGGTCAGCAGCGACCAGCCACCCGCCACCGCGCCCCAGCCCAGTGACTGGGCGGCGTCCACGAGCAGCGGCACCCCCGCCGCCCGGCACAGCTCGGCGGCCCGGTCGACCGGCTGCACCGTGCCGACCTCGTGGTTGGCGGACTGCAGGCAGGCCAGCGCGGTGTCCTCGCGCAGCGCGGCGCCGAAGGCGTCGGGGTCGACCAGACCCGTGCGGTCCGTGCCCACCTGCGTGACGTCGGCGTCCTCCACCGCGTGCAGCACGGAGGAGTGCTCGACGGCCGAGACGACCACGTGCCGGCCGATCCGGCGTCGGCCGGCGAGCGCCCCGGCCACCCCCGCGTGCACCGCACGAGTACCCGAAGGAGTGAAAACGAGTTCGTCCGGACGGCACCCGACGGCGTCGGCGGCGGCCTCGCGGGCGGCGTCGAGGAGCAGCCGTGCGCGGCGCCCCTCGCGGTAGAGCCGGGAGGGATCGGCCCACCCTTCGTCGAGCGCGGCGAGGAGTGCCTGCCGGGCGACGGGATGCAGTGGTGCGGCGGACGCGGCGTCGAAGTAGGGCACGTCCTGCACGCTACGCCCCGGCGTCCCCGCGGAGCGTCTGGGGACCAGTCAAAAGCCCCCGAAACGGGGCCCTCCGCAGGTGCGCAGCGGTGCCCGACACCCCTTCGGGGGCAGCCCCGGCGCGTTGGCACCCCTCCCCGCGCGCCCCAAAATCGAGTCCAGTAGGGTTTGGTCCGCATAAACATCCACACCACTGCCCGCGCCAGGGCGACCGACCAGCACAGGCCGGGCATCCGGACGCGTGGGCGAGACTCTCGGGAAGGCGCTACGTGAGTCCCTACGGCTCCGACCGCTCGTCGCGGCGCCCGATGCGGCGGATTCTGCCGCAGGCGCTGGCCGCGGGCCTGGTCCTTGCGACCGCCACCGGTTGCACATACGAGGACTTCCCCCGCCTCGGCATGCCCAGCCCCGTCACGGAACAGGCACCGCGGATCCTGTCGCTCTGGCAGGGTTCCTGGGCTGCCGCGCTGGCGGTCGGCGTGCTCGTGTGGGGCTTGATCCTCTGGAGCATCATCTTCCACCGGCGCAGCCGCACCAAGGTGGAGATCCCGCCCCAGATCCGCTACAACATGCCGATCGAGGCGCTCTTCACCACCGTCCCGCTGGTCATCATCTCGGTGCTCTTCTACTTCACCGCCCGGGACGAGTCCAAGCTCCTGGAGACCTCCGCGCGGCCCGACCACGTCGTCAACGTGGTCGGTTTCCAGTGGAGCTGGGCCTTCAACTACGTCGAGGACGTGGACGGCAACCCGTCGACCCCGGCGGCCGGCACGGTGCCCGCGGAGCTCTCCACGATCTCGGCGAAGAAGCTGGACGCGCCCGCGGGTGCCGACGGCGTCTACGACTTCGGCACGCCGGCCTCCAAGGACCAGGACACCGGCAACCCGGGCCCGACCCTGTGGCTCCCCAAGGGCGAGTCGGTCCGGTTCGTCCTCACCTCGCGTGACGTCATCCACTCCTTCTGGGTGGTTCCCTTCCTGATGAAGATGGACGTCATCCCCGGACACACCAACGTCTTCCAGGTGACCCCCAACAAGGAGGGCACCTTCGTGGGCAAGTGCGCCGAGCTGTGCGGTGTGGACCACTCCCGGATGCTCTTCAACGTCAAGGTCGTCTCCCCGGAGGCCTACAAGCAGCACCTCCAGGACCTGGCGAAGAAGGGCCAGACCGGTTACGTCCCGGCAGGCATTGCCACCACCGGCAACGCCAAGAACGCGGAGACCAAGACCCAGTGAGCATTCTCAACGAACCCCACGGTGCGGCCGCCGCGCACGACGACGCGTACGCGGACGAGATGCCGGTCCGCACGAAGCAGCCGGGCAACGTCATCGTCAAGTGGCTGACCACCACCGACCACAAGACGATCGGCACGCTCTACCTGGCGACGTCGTTCTTCTTCTTCCTCATCGGTGGCGTGATGGCGCTCGTCATGCGCGCCGAACTCGCCCGCCCGGGCACCCAGGTGGTGTCCAACGAGCAGTTCAACCAGCTCTTCACGATGCACGGCACCGTGATGCTGCTGATGTTCGCGACCCCGCTCTTCGCCGGCTTCGCGAACTGGATCATGCCGCTGCAGATCGGCGCCCCCGACGTCGCGTTCCCGCGGCTGAACATGTTCGCCTACTGGCTCTACCTGTTCGGCTCGCTGATCGCGGTCGCCGGCTTCCTCACCCCGAACGGCGCCGCCGACTTCGGCTGGTTCGCCTACTCCCCGCTGACCGACGCGGTCCGCTCGCCGGGCATCGGCAGCGACCTGTGGATCATGGGTCTGGCGTTCTCCGGCTTCGGTACGATCCTCGGCTCGGTCAACTTCATCACCACGATCATCTGCATGCGCGCCCCCGGCATGACGATGTTCCGGATGCCGATCTTCGTCTGGAACGTGCTGCTCACCGGTGTGCTGGTGCTCTTCGCCTTCCCGGTGCTGGCCGCCGCGCTGCTGGCCCTGGAGGCCGACCGGAAGTTCGGTGCGCACGTGTTCGACGCCGCCAACGGCGGCGCCTTGCTATGGCAGCACCTCTTCTGGTTCTTCGGGCACCCAGAGGTGTACATCATCGCGCTGCCGTTCTTCGGCATCATCAGTGAGGTCATCCCGGTCTTCTCCCGGAAGCCGATGTTCGGCTACGTCAGCCTCATCGCGGCGACGATCTCGATCGCCGGCCTCTCGGCGACGGTGTGGGCCCACCACATGTACGTCACCGGTGGTGTGCTGCTGCCGTTCTTCTCCTTCATGACCTTCCTGATCGCGGTACCGACCGGTGTGAAGTTCTTCAACTGGATCGGCACCATGTGGAAGGGCTCACTGAGCTTCGAGACACCCATGCTCTGGGCCATCGGCTTCCTGATCACCTTCACCTTCGGTGGTCTGACCGGTGTCATCCTGGCCTCGCCGCCGCTGGACTTCCACGTCTCCGACTCGTACTTCGTGGTGGCGCACTTCCACTACGTCGTCTTCGGCACGGTCGTCTTCGCGATGTTCTCGGGCTTCCACTTCTGGTGGCCGAAGTTCACCGGCAAGATGCTCGACGAGCGCCTGGGCAAGATCACCTTCTGGACGCTGTTCATCGGCTTCCACGGCACCTTCCTCGTCCAGCACTGGCTGGGTGCCGAGGGCATGCCCCGCCGCTACGCGGACTACCTGGCCGCCGACGGCTTCACCACGCTGAACACCATCTCGACGATCAGCTCCTTCCTGCTGGGCCTGTCGGTCCTGCCGTTCATCTACAACGTGTGGAAGACGGCGAAGTACGGCAAGCCGGTCGAGGTGGACGACCCGTGGGGCTACGGCCGCTCGCTGGAGTGGGCGACCTCCTGCCCGCCGCCGCGGCACAACTTCCTCACGCTGCCCCGCATCCGGTCCGAATCCCCGGCCTTCGACCTCCACCACCCGGAGATGGCCGCTCTGGACCAGCTGGAGAACGTCGGCGCGGCCCCGGCCGTCTCCGGCGGCGATGAGAAGGAGAGCGGCAAGTGAAGTTCCAGGGCAAGCTGTTCCTGTGGCTGTCCGTCTTCTTCCTGGGCATGGCCGTCGTCTACGGCCTGTGGTCCAAGGAGCCGGTCGGCACCACGGCGCTCTTCCTCTCCTTCGGCCTCGCCGTGATGGTCGGTTTCTACCTGGCCTTCACCGCCCGGCGCGCCGACACCGGCGCCCAGGACCGTGAGGACGCGGACGTCGCGGACGACTCCGGCGAGCTGGGCTTCTTCAGCCCGCACAGCTGGCAGCCGCTGCTGCTGGCCTTCGGTGGAGCCACCGCCTTCCTGGGCATCATCTTCGGCTGGTGGCTCATCTACTTCGGCGCGCCCTTCATCCTCGTCGGCCTGTGGGGCTGGGTCTTCGAGTACTACCGGGGTGAGAACCGCACCCAGTGAGCGCCCGGCGCCCACGCACCGCACGGCGATGGCCCGGACCCCGAACGGGGGGTCCGGGCCATCGCCCGTTCGTACGCGCTCGGCGAGCGCCGGAGATCATCTCTGCCTAGCGTGGTGACCATGGGTCACTTTTCTCCGCGCCGCATGGCGACCGCGATCGCTGCAGTGACACTCTCCGCGCCGCTGGCCTCCTGTTCGGGCGGCGGCGATCCCCTCGCCACCGCCCCCTACGACGCCGCCGGCCAGGTCGTGTGGACCGGGGGAACCACCGGGTCGAAGAAGGCCGACCCCAAGAAGCCGCTGGAAATCACCGTCAAGGGTGAGGGCAACCGCATCACCGATGTGACGGCCACCGACGGTTCGGGACGCTACGTGAGCGGCCGCCTGTCCGCGGACGGCAAGAGCTGGCGCAGCACCTCGAAGCTCTCCTCCGCGGCGCACTACGTCGTCAAGGTGACCACCGAGGACGCGAAGGGCCACCAGGGACGCAAGACGCTCGCCGTGGACACCTCGGGCACCAAGCGCCATCTGAAGGTCACCTTCGGCCCGGAGAGCGGCACCTACGGCGTCGGACAGCCCATCACCGCCGAGCTGAGCGCGGCCGTGAAGGACACCCTCGGCCGGAGCGTCGTCGAGCGCAACCTGCACGTCAACGCCTCCCCGGCGGCCGACGAGGGCGCCTGGTACTGGGTCGACGACAAGACCCTGCACTACCGCCCCCGTACCTACTGGCCCGCGCACGCCCGCATCGACGTGCGCAGCACCCTGGACAACGTGCACATCAAGGGCTCGCTCTACGGGGGCGACGTCAAGCCGCTGACGCTGCGCACCGGCGACCGCGTCGAGGCCGTCACCGACGCCGCGACGCACTCCATGACCTTCAAGCGCAACGGCAAGCTCGTCCGCACCATCCCGGTGACCACCGGCAAGCCGGGGTTCTCCACCCGCAACGGCATCAAGGTGGTGCTGGGTCAGGAGGCCAACGTAAGGATGCGCAGCGAGACCGTGGGGATCGCCTCGGGCAGTTCCGACTCCTACGACCTGCCCGTCCAGTGGGCCACCCGTGTGACCTGGAGCGGTGAGTACGTGCACGCGGCGCCCTGGTCGGTGGGCTCTCAGGGGATCGCCAACGTCAGCCACGGCTGCGTCGGCATGAGCACCGAGAACGCCCACTGGTTCTTCGACAACGTGCGGCGCGGCGACCTGGTCTCGGTCGTCCACAGCCTGGGTGAGGACATGCCCGCCTTCAGCAACGGCTTCGGCGACTGGAACCTGTCCTGGAGCGAGTGGCGCAAGGGCAGTGCGACGGGAACGCGCAAGGGCGCCGACCCGGCCGTCGCCGACCGTACCGACGCCCCTGAGGCCCGTCTTCAGCCCGAGATGTGACGCTACGCGTCGACGGCCAGCCGCTGCCTCAGCAGCCCCGCCAGGGCCTCGTTCAGCGCGACCGGGTCGACCGGGTGGCTCACCGCCGCGTCGGCCCGGCTCCAGCTGGCCAGCCAGGCGTCCTGGGGGCGCCCGATGAGCACCAGCACCGGCGGGCAGCGGAAGATCTCGTCCTTCACCTGGCGGCACACTCCCATGCCGCCGGCCGGGACGGCCTCGCCGTCGAACACGCACGCGTCGATGCCGCCGTTCTCCAGCGCGCTGAGGACCGCCGGGAGGGTCGCGCACTCCATGTACTCCACCGGCGGCAGGTCGCTCGCCAGGCGGCGGCCGACGGCCAGACGGACCTGTTCCCGGGTGTTCCTGTCGTCGCTGTAGACCAGCACCGTCGCGGTCGTCTGCATCCGTGCCTCCTCGCCCTCGTGGAGTCGCCTGCCTGTGGCCGAACCTTACTCCCGGGCAGGGTGCTTCGAGGAGGGTTAGCTCCTTCGGGCGACGCCTTTCCCTACCTCAAGGGCCTTGACACACCGAATGGCACCCCCCGGAGTGAGCGCGAGATAAGCGACCGACATAATGTCGGTCGTGGCGACAGCAACAGCAGTAGAAACCGGGCACGCGCACCCGTCGGTCAACCGGCCGAACCTCACCAGCGTCGGAACCATCATCTGGCTGAGTTCCGAGCTGATGTTCTTCGCGGCCCTCTTCGCGATGTACTTCACCCTTCGCTCGGTGACGGGTGCCGAGTACTGGAAGGCGCACGCCGACGTCCTGGACATCCCGTTCTCGGCGACGAACACCACGATCCTCGTGCTCTCCTCCTTCACCTGCCAGATGGGTGTCTTCGCCGCCGAGCGCGGCGATGTGAAGAAGCTGCGCGCGTGGTTCATCGTGACGTTCATCATGGGCGCGATCTTCGTCGGCGGTCAGATCTTCGAGTACACCAACCTGGTCAAGGAGGACGGCCTCTCGCTCTCCTCCGACCCGTACGGTTCGGTGTTCTACCTGACCACCGGATTCCACGGTCTGCACGTGACGGGTGGTCTCATCGCCTTCCTGCTGGTCCTCGGACGGACCTACGCGGCACGGCGGTTCACCCACGAGCAGGCCACCGCGGCCATCGTCGTGTCCTACTACTGGCACTTCGTCGATGTCGTCTGGATCGGCCTCTTCGCCACGATCTACCTGATCAAGTAGTCGGGGCCCCGCGCGAGTTGCGCACACGGTCAACGACATCCAGAACCATCGACGCAAGAGATCCTGACACCGGGGTAATCCGTGAAAAAGCTCTCCGCACGACGGCGCCACCCGCTGGCGGCGCTCGTCGTCCTACTTGTCGCGCTCACGGCCATCGGGGGGCTGTACGCCGCGCTCGCGCCGGCGCCCAAGGCGCAGGCCGACGACAGCTCTCAGTCCCTCGCCATCGAAGAGGGCAAGAAGCTGTTCGCCGTCGGCTGCTCCAGCTGCCACGGTACGTCGGGGCAGGGCGGCAGTGACGGCCCCAGCCTCGTCGGCGTCGGCTCCGCGGCCGTGGACTTCCAGGTCGGCACCGGTCGCATGCCGGCCCAGCAGCCCGGCGCCCAGGTGCCGCGCAAGAAGGTCATCTACGACCAGAAGCAGATCGACCAGCTCGCGGCGTACATCGCCTCGCTGGGCCCCGGTCCGGTCACGCCCACCGAGGAGCAGTACGACCCGGCCGGCGCCAACGCCGCGCGCGGCGGGGAGCTCTTCCGCACCAACTGCGCCCAGTGCCACAACTACCAGGGCAAGGGCGGAGCGCTGACGCACGGCAAGTACGCGCCCACGCTGGAAGGCGTGAGCGACAAGCACCTGTACGAGGCCATGCTGACCGGCCCGCAGAACATGCCGTCCTTCCCCGACACGACGATGCCGGAGGAGAACAAGCGGGAGATCATCGCTTACCTCGACGCCGTCAACGGCGAGGGCGCGCCGAGCCCCGGCGGCATGTCGCTGGGCAGCCTCGGCCCGGTCACCGAGGGTCTCTTCGGCTGGATCTTCGGCCTCGGGGCCCTGATCGCCTGCGCCATTTGGCTCGCGGCCCACACCACCAAGGCGAAGAAGTCATGAGTCAGGACATGTCACAAGAGAACCTGCCGGACAGGCCGGCACACCAGGGCGGCGGCCAGCTCGCGACCGCGGAGAACCCGTTCGCGGACCCGGGCTTCCCGGCCCACCTGCCGCGCCGCCAGGACATCGACGAGAAGGCCGCGAGGTCCTCCGAGCGCACGGTGGCCTTCCTGTTCACCGTGTCGATGCTCGCCACGCTGGCCTTCATCGCCAGCTTCGTGGTCATCCCGATCGACAAGATCGTCTACATCTGGCCGCTGGGTCACATCAGCGCGCTGAACTTCGCGCTGGGCATGACCCTCGGCGTCTCGCTCTTCGCCATCGGCGCCGGCGCGGTCCACTGGGCCCGCACGCTGATGTCGGACGTCGAGGTCGCCGACGACCGCCACCCGATCGAGGCGAGCCCCGAGGTCAGCGCCAAGGTCAAGGCCGACTTCGCCACCGGGGCCGGGGAGAGCCAGATCGGCCGCCGCAAGCTGATCCGCAACACCATGCTCGGCGCGCTGACCCTGGTGCCGCTCTCCGGTGTGTTCCTGCTGCGCGACCTCGGCCCGCTGCCGGAGGACAAGCTCCGCCACACGCTGTGGTCCAAGGGCAGGCTGCTGATCAACCAGAACACCAACAAGCCGCTGCGTCCCGAGGACGTCGCCGTCGGCTCGCTCACCTTCGCCGTGCCCGAGGGCCTGGAGGAGGAGCAGCACGACTACCAGGAGCAGCTCGCCAAGGCGGCCCTGATGATCGTCCGCATCCAGCCGGACGACATCAAGGACAAGAAGTCCCGCGAGTGGGCGCACCAGGGCATCCTGGCGTTCTCCAAGATCTGCACCCACGTCGGCTGCCCGATCAGCCTCTACGAGCAGCAGACGCACCACGTGCTCTGCCCGTGCCACCAGTCGACGTTCGACCTTTCCGACGGTGCCCGGGTGATCTTCGGTCCCGCCGGTCACGCCCTGCCGCAGCTGCACATCAGCGTGAACGGTGAGGGTTACCTCGAGGCACTGGGCGACTTCGAAGAGCCCGTGGGCCCTGCGTTTTGGGAGCGTGGATGAGCACCAACACGAGCGCGAGCGCGAAGCAGCGCGGAAAGGCGCCCGCCGGCGAACGTGTCGCCGACTGGGCCGACGGCCGGCTGGGCATCTACAGCCTGGGCAAGGCCAACCTGCGGAAGATCTTCCCGGACCACTGGTCCTTCATGCTGGGCGAGATCGCCCTCTACAGCTTCATCATCATCATCCTGACCGGTGTCTACCTGACGCTGTTCTTCCACCCGGCGATGAACGAGGTCGTCTACGACGGCTCCTACGCGCCGCTGCAGGGCATCACGATGTCCGATGCGTACGCGTCGACCCTGCACATCAGCTTCGACGTGCGCGGCGGTCTGCTCGTCCGCCAGATCCACCACTGGGCGGCCATCGTCTTCGTGGCCGCGATGCTCGTGCACATGATGCGCATCTTCTTCACCGGTGCGTTCCGCAAGCCGCGCGAGGTCAACTGGGTCTTCGGCTTCCTGCTGCTGTTCCTCGGCATGTTCGACGGCTTCATGGGCTACTCGCTGCCGGACGACCTGCTGTCGGGCACCGGTATCCGCTTCATGGAAGGCGCCGTGCTGTCCGTGCCGATCGTCGGCACGTACCTCTCGTTCTTCCTCTTCGGCGGTGAGTTCCCCGGCACCGACATCGTGCCGCGGTTCTACACGATCCACGTGCTGCTGATCCCCGGCATCATGGCGGGCCTGCTGGTGGCCCACCTGATCCTGATCGTCTACCACAAGCACACGCAGTGGGCCGGCCCCGGCAAGTCGGAGAA
This sequence comes from Streptomyces sp. PA03-1a, assembly GCF_033792805.1. NCBI lineage: Bacteria > Bacillati > Actinomycetota > Actinomycetes > Kitasatosporales > Streptomycetaceae > Streptomyces > Streptomyces sp. PA03-1a. Next base: position 7,339 of record NZ_JARAVO010000054.1, on the reverse strand, counting down.
GAACGTCGTGGGCATGCCGTTCTTCCCGGTCTACACGGCCAAGGCGGGCGGCTTCTTCTTCATCGTCTTCGGTGTCATCGCGGCCATGTCCGCGCTGGTCTCCGTGAACCCGGTGTGGGCGTACGGCCCCTACCGTCCGGACCAGGTGTCGACCGACGCCCAGCCCGACTGGTACATGGGCTTCTCCGAGGGCCTGATCCGCATCATGCCGGGCTGGGAGATCAACTTCGCGGGCCACACGCTCGTCCTGGGCGTGTTCATCCCGCTGGTGATCTTCCCGCTGGTCCTGGGCTTCATGGGCGTCTACCCGTTCCTGGAATCCTGGGTCACCGGTGACAAGCGCGAGCACCACCTGCTCGACCGGCCGCGCAACCGGCCCGTCCGCACGGGCATCGGCGCCGCCTGGATCAGCCTCTACCTGATCCTGCTCGTCGGCGGTGGCAACGACCTCTTCGCCACCCGCTTCCATCTGTCGATCAACGCGATCACCTGGGTGGTCCGGATCTCGTTCTTCGTGCTGCCGGTGCTGGTCTTCGTCGTCACCAAGCGGATCTGCCTGGGTCTGCAGCGACGCGACCGCGACAAGGTGCTGCACGGTCGCGAGACCGGCATCATCAAGCGGCTCCCGCACGGTGAGTTCATCGAGATCCACGAGCCGCTGGAGCAGGGCTCGCTGTTCAAGCTCACCCAGCACGAGCAGCCCAAGCCGCTCGAGGTCGGCCCCGAGGTCGACGAGAACGGCGTGGAGAAGAAGGTCGGCCCCACGGCGAAGCTGCGCGCGAAGCTGTCCCGCGGCTACTACGGCGAGGGGACGCAGATCGACAAGCCCACGGTCGAGGAGTACGAGGAGATCACGAGCGGCCACGGTCACCACTGATCACTGAAGCTGTGCCACCGGGCAGGGTCCCGTCCATCCGATGGACGGGGCCCTTTCCCGTTCCCCGGCGCCGATAGGCTGGAGCCGAAGGATTCCCGTCGCACGTCAGACCCCATGGAGTGTGGACCATGAGCGTTGTGAACCCCGCCGGAGGCGCATCAATGGCGGGCGGCTCCTGGCCCGACGTCCTGGGTGCACTGCTGAACGGCAAGGACCTGACCGCCGCGGAGGCGGCGTGGGCGATGGACCGGATCATGAGCGGTGAGGCCTCGGACGCCCAGGTCGCCGGCTTCATGGTGGCGCTGCGGGCCAAGGGGGAGACCGTCGAGGAGGTCACCGGCCTCGTCGAGTCGATGTACGCGCACGCGGAGCCGCTGCACATCCCCGGCCCCGCCGTGGACATCGTCGGCACCGGCGGCGACCGGGCCAGGACGGTGAACATCTCGACGATGTCCGCCATCGTCATCGCCGGCACGGGGGCCAAGGTCGTCAAGCACGGCAACCGCGCCGCCAGCAGCGCCAGCGGCGCCTCCGACGTCCTGGAGAAGCTCGGCATCAACCTCGACCTGCCCGCCGACCGGGTGGCGAAGGTCGCCGAGGACACCGGGATCACCTTCTGCTTCGCGGCGAAGTTCCACCCCGCGATGCGGTTCGCCGCCCCGGCCCGCCGCGACCTGGGCATCCCCACCTCGTTCAACATCCTCGGCCCGCTGACCAACCCGGCACGCGTGGGCGCCTCCGCCGTGGGGTGCTTCGACACCCGGATGGCCGGGCTGATCGCCGGCGTGCTGGCCCGCCGCGGCTCCTCCGCGCTGGTGTTCCGGGGCGACGACGGGCTGGACGAGCTCACCGTCACGTCCACCTCCCAGGTGTGGGTGGTGCGGGACGGGAAGGTCGAGCAGGAGTCCTTCGACCCGCGCGACGTCGGCATCGAACTGGTGCCGATCGAGGCGCTGCGGGGCGCGGACGCGGCGTACAACGCCGACGTCGCCCGGCGACTGCTGGCCGGCGAGACGGGCCCGGTGCGTGACGCGGTGCTGCTCAACTCGGCGGCCGCGCTGGTGGCGCTGGAGGGCGCGGGCGGCTCGCTGACCGACCGGATCGCGGCCGGGATCGCCCGGGCGGCCGAGTCGGTCGACTCGGGTGCGGCCGCGCGGACGCTGGAGCGGTGGGCGGCGGCCACGCAGGCGTAGTCGCGGGAACGACCGCGGAGGGCCGGGGCCGTTGCCCCGGCCCTCCGTGCTGTCCGCCCGCGGGCGGACCGTCCGGGATGCGGACCGCGGCTTGCGGCGCCCCGCGCGTGTGGCATGATGCTGCGCAGGTCACGAGTGACAGCGACACGGCCCCGGCCCGCTGTCCGGCAACCCTCCTTCCGTGGCGGGGTGCCCCGGGTGATGACCAGGCCGCAGGCAGCGAGGTCTGCGGCAAGCGCGGTCAGAGGAGTTCCTCCATGAGCAAGCGAATGCGCTAGGGCCTTTCGGGCCCCCAGCCGTCCTCCCCCCTCCCCGGGCCTTCGCCCGTCGTGCCGAGGGCTGTTCCGTCATCACTGACGTCCCGTCACTCCCGCATGCTCCCAGGAGAGTTCGCCATGTCGCTGCGCCCTGCCCTGCCCTCGTCCGTCCACGCCGCGCTGCCCGTGCTCGGGCGCGACGTCCTCGTGCCGCTCGTGACCGGGGGCGAGGTCGGCTACGCCGCCCTCGACTACGCGGCCAGCGCGCCCGCCCTGCAGCGGGTCTGGGACGACGTGGCGGCCTACGCGCCGTACTACGGCAGTGTCCACCGGGGGGCCGGCTACCTCTCGCAGCTGTCGACGGACCTGTTCGAGCAGAGCCGCGCCACGGTCGCGGAGTTCCTCGGCTGCCGCCCCGACGACCAGGTGGTCTTCACCCGTTCGACCACCGACTCGCTGAACCTGCTGGCCGCCGCCGTACCGGCCGGCACGAGCGTCTTCGTCTTCGAGACCGAGCACCACGCGTCCCTGCTGCCGTGGCGGAACGCCGACGTGACCTACCTGGGCGCCCCCCGCACCCCGGGGGAGGCCGTGGCGACACTGGAGCGGGCACTGGCCGCCCGGGAGTCGTACGGACCGGCGCTGGTCTGCGTGACCGGGGCGTCCAACGTGACCGGCGAGCTGTGGCCGGTGCGGGAGCTGGCCGCGGCGGCCCACGCGCACGGGGCCCGGATCGTGCTGGACGCGGCGCAGCTGGCCCCGCACCACCCGGTGGACATCGCCGAACTCGACGTGGACTGGGTGGCCTTCTCCGGGCACAAGCTGTACGCGCCGTTCGGCTCCGGTGTGCTCGCCGGCCGCGCCGACTGGCTGTGCGCGGCCGAGCCCTACCTGGCCGGGGGCGGCGCCTCGCGGCGGGTGGCCCGGCGAGCGGACGGCGGCGTGGACGTCGACTGGCACACCACGGCCGCCCGGCACGAGGCCGGCTCGCCCAACGTCATCGGCGCCTACGCGATCGCCTCGGCCTGCCGCGTGCTGACGGAGGCCGGGTTCGACCGGCTGGTCGAGCGCGAGCAGGCGCTGGTGGCGCGGGTGCGGGCCGGACTGGCCGAGGTGCCCGAGGTGAAGGTGCTGTCGCTGTTCGGCGACGACGCCCCCCGGGTCGGCGTCATCTCCTTCGTCGTCGAGGGCTGGAACAGCTCCCACTTCGCGGCGGCGCTCTCCGCCGAGTACGGCATCGGCGTCCGCGACGGCCTCTTCTGCGCGCACCCCCTGGTGCGCACCCTGCTCGGCGGCGTTGACCAGGAGCCGGGTGAGTGCGGGGCCCCCGACGCCGCCCCCGGCGAGCCCGCCCGGCCTTCGGCCGGGGGTGCCCCCACGCTCAACGCCATCCGCGTCTCGTTCGGCGCGGGCACCCCGGACGAGCACGTGGAGCGCTTCGTCGCCGCGGTGCGGGAGCTCGTGGCGGACGGTGCCAAGTGGCGCTACCGCACCGAGGACGGCCGCTGCGTCCCGGACCGGGACCAGGCCTGAGCGTCCCGGTCCGCCCCGCAGCGCCGCGCCGGGCGGACCGGTTACGCGTCCAGGCCGATGGCGAAGGCCGTCTCGAGGTCGTGCTGGGAGTAGGTGCGGAAGGCCACGTGCGTGTCCGTGGCCTCGACACCGGGGATCTTGCTGATCCGGCCGGGGATGACGTCCGCGAGCTCGTCGTGCCGGGCCACCCGCACCATGGCGACCAGGTCGTACGTGCCCGTGACGGAGTAGACCTCGCTGACGCTGTCGAGCGCGGCGATGGACTCCGCGATCTCGGGGATACGGTCGACGCTGGTCTTGATGAGCACGATCGCGGTGATCACGGCTGTAGGTCTCCTTGGGTCGCCCTGGCTGCGGGCTCAAGCTTAGGCGTTGCGCGATAGCACACCCACGCGCACAGGAAGCCGAAGACGAAGCCGGTGATGTGGGCGAGGTAGGCCACCCCGGGACCGGTCTGCTGGATCTCGCCGGCGAGCCACTGCAGCACGAACCAGAAGATCAGCACCATCCAGGCCGGGAAGCGCAGCGGCAGGAAGAAGAGGAAGGGGAAGACACTGGTTACCCGGGCCTTGGGGTAGAGGTAGAGGTACGCGCCGAGCACCCCCGAGATCGCGCCGGACGCCCCGACCAGGGTCTGGGTCGAGGAGGCGTGCCCGAGCGCATAGCCGTACGTCGCCAGGTAGCCCGAGACGACGTAGAAGAGCAGGAACCGGAAGCGGCCCATGCGGTTCTCGACGTTGTCGCCGAAGACCCAGAGGAACAGCATGTTGCCGAGCAGGTGGACCCAACTGCCGTGGACGAACAGTGCGGTGAGCACCGACACGAACGGCGAGGTGGCGAAGGACCCCAGCGGCGGGCAGTCCGCCGGCATCGGCACCTGCGCCAGGGGGATCCGGCCGTGCCAGAGCTCGGCGGGGATGACACCCCAGCGGGCGAAGTACGTCGCCTGGGCGCACACCTGATCGTGGCCCATGCCGTACATGTAGTTGAGCCCGGAGGACGGGCTGATGAGGAAGAGCGACGCGCACAGCCCGATCAGGGCGTACGTCACCACGGGTGTGCGGTGGACGGGGTTCTTGTCGTACACCGGGATGACCATGGACCGATCATGGCGGAACGGGCGTAACGGTCGCGGGGCGCCTCGCCGCAGCGCGGGGGACCACCGAGGCCGTAGGGTGACCGGAACGCATCCGCGCGACCGAGGAGACGACCGATGCCGGTGCCCCTGCCGACCGCCACGACCCGCTGGCGTTGCTCCCTGTGCGGCAACCTGACCCGGTTCGACGTCACCCGTTCCAGCAAGGTCGTCGAGTACGTCCACCTGGACCTGGCGGGCGAGCCCACGGTCGAGGAGCGCGAGGTGCTCAGCGAGTCCGTGGAGTCGGTGCGCTGCCGCTGGTGCAACGCCGTGGACCAGGTCGAGCTGGTCGACCGCCCCGGCGCGGCGGCGGCGACGCAGGCCTGAGCGCCGCCGGGGACAATAGAAGAATGCGGCGCGGCCAGAGAGGTTGAAGGAGGCCGGGGAGGCGCCCACGGACTGGACGGGAGTGACGGGTGGACGGGACCGGCGGTAACCCGGGCCGCGGCGACGAAGCGGCCGCGCCCGAGGCTACGGCTGCGCCGGAGGAGTCCGTCCACGGCGAGTCGCTGGACCGGCCGCTACCCGAGGGCGTACGGCACCGCGTGGTCGCCCTGGCGGCGGAGGCCTTCGGCGGGCTGACCCCGGGCGAGCTTCCCGCGGTGCTGCGCCCGTACGCCCGGTTCACCCCGAGCCGTCGCGCCAAGTTCGCCGCCACCGCGCTCGCCACGGCCCTGGAGGGCGACCCGTCCTTCCGGCAGCGGGTGGGCGCACGGCTACGCGAGTCCGAGCCGGACCTGTGCGAGGCGCTGGACGCCGGCACCCCGCCCCCCGCGGTCGACCCGCTGGACGTGGCGGCCGCCGCGTACCTGCTGCGTCCCGCGGGCTGGGCCAAGCTGGTGGCCGCCGCGGGCGAGGAGGCGCAGCGGGTCAGCGCCGAACGGGCCGGCGAGGAAACGCAGCGTGAGCTGCGGCAGCTGAAGGCGGAACTGGACGAGGCCCGCGCCCAGGCGCGTACCGAGGGCGTGCGGGTCCGCACCGAGCTGGAGGCGGCCCGCAAGGAGGCCGAGTCGCTGCAGCGCAAGCTGCGCAGTGCGGCGAGCGATGTGAAGCGGGCCGAGGCGGCGCTGCGCAAGGTCGAGGCCGAACTGGACGAGACCCGCGCGGCCGCGGCCGCGGAGAAGGCCTCGGCCGACGGCGAGGCCCGTCGGCTGCGGGCCCGGCTCGCCGAGGCCGAGCAGGCCGTGGAGGCATCCCGCCGGGCGGCCCGGGAGGGCCGCAGCACCGAGGACATGCGGCTGCGCCTGCTGCTGGATACCGTGCTCGACGCCGCCTCGGGACTGCGCCGGGAGCTCGCGCTGCCGCCGCGCGACACCCTGGGCGCCCGGCCCGCGGACACCGTCGACGCGGTCATGCCGGGGGCGATCAGCCCCAAGGACATCGCGCGGCGCGCCCTGTCCGAGGACGACCCGGCGCTGCTGGACCAGCTGCTGGCGCTGCCGCAGTCCCATCTGGTGGTCGACGGCTACAACGTGACCAAGACCGGTTATCCGGCGCTGCCGTTGGAGAAGCAGCGGCTGCGGCTGCTGGGCGGCCTGGCCGTGCTGGCGGCGCAGAGCGGTTCCGAGGTCACCTGCGTCTTCGACGGCGCCGACCTGGACGCCCCGGTGCTGCTGGCACCGCCGCGCGGGGTGCGGGTGCTGTTCAGCAAGGCCGGTGAGACGGCGGACGAGTTGATCCGGCGTCTGGTTCGGGCGGAACCTCCCGGTCGTCCGATTGTGGTGGTTTCTTCCGATCGCGAAGTTGCTGACGGTGTGGCCCGTGTAGGCGCCCGCCCGGTCGCATCCACCTTGCTGCTGAAGCGACTTGCCCGGGTGTGACCTGGAGCACACCGTGGGGCGCGTGAGGCGCTTTTCGGGGACGCAGTGTCAACTCGTCATCACTGCACGTGCGATGTATGTAAAGAAAACGCTGCCGAGCGACTTTTTTTCTTCAGGGATTTGATCCGATCACAAGATGGTCACTAGGGTCGTGCCTCGAACCTCTGCCCAGTCGATCATCCAGCCCGGATGGCGGCGGAGGTCCCGCCGATCTGAAGTGCCGCGCGTACGACGGGGGACGCCGACACTTGGAGCCGGGGAACGCAGTTCCCGATGCATGCGGCAGGCGGCTGGAGGAAGAAGGAGCTCGCCCGAGTGGCGTCCCACCGTCGTCCCAAGCAGGCCAGTCGCACACGTGTCACCGTGCTCACCGCGACCGCCGCCGCAGCCGTCGCCCTGTCCGCGCAGGCAGCCCAGGCGGCGCCGGCCAAGCCGTCCGTCAAGAGCGTCAAGGCCAAGGTCGACGGTCTCTACGAGCAGGCCGAGCAGGCGACCGAGAAGTTCAACGGCGCCAAGGAGAA